>JBAUOX010000001.1:0-6830 GCA_049579985.1 Isosphaeraceae bacterium
GTCACTACGCTATCCCGGAAAACCGAGCACAGGATCGAGAAAAACCCCGGAAAATTAGCCGAATCCGAGCGTGGGGCGAGCGCGGAGGGCTCGCCCACCCCAAACATAGGCTATCGACGAGGAACCCCTCTCCCCGCGCAGGCGCTTCCGGCAATGAGACTCGTGTTGCTTCAGTCCGCAATCCAAAATCGAGAATCCAAAATCATGTGTCGGCCCTTCGGCGATCCGAACTGGGTCAAGGACACGGCCAAGCGATTGGGGCTCGAATGCACGGTTCGGCCCCGTGGAAGACCGAAGAAACAATCGTGGGCTTGCCACGGTTACTTGTACTCTCTGTGTTCTCCAGATTTGGTGGCTGTCACCTTTCCGCCTTCTGATTGGTGGGGACCACTCTCCCATCGCCCGAGCGCAACAAAACCGATAACATCTCACGAGGCGGTTTGGCCATGTCAAGGCCAACCTTGCAGCGTGCCAGCCTCGCCCTCCCGTGCTGCCAATTTGTTATCGTTTCTTACGCGGCAGACTCAGATGTCTCTTGCCAGGCTCGCAACCCGGACAAGGAGTGCGCGGTGTGCCAGTCGTGCCGCGACATCCAGCTTCCGGGCCGAGTCCAGGGCGACGGGGCGGAACTGGATCCGGTCGCCGGGGGAGAGCTGGCCCACGCGGTCGAGATCGGCCGAAATGACGTGCGCGACATGAGGGTAGCCGCCCATGGTCCCGCACGCCACGCCAAGGATGATGAGCTGTCCTCCGGCGACCTGGATGGCGCCCGGGGCCACAGGTGCAGACAGCCGATCGGGCTGCGACATGAACTCGAGGGAAGGCCCCTCCAGGCGCAAGCCCATGCGGTTGCTCCGCGATCCGACGCGAAAACGGCCCTGCGTCCAGAAGTCGAGGGCGATCATGGCACCGTCTTGCGGACCCTCGATGATCCGGAAGGGCTGGGCCGCGGGATCGCTCCAGGTTGGCTCGCTGGGATGACGGGTGGGTAAGGTCGCGGCCGAGGCATGCAGGAGATCACCACGCCGTAACGGCTGCTCGGACGAGCGGCTGCCTAGCCGCAAGGGCGTCTGGAATCCTCCTCGGACCGCCAGGTAGGTTCTCGCGCCGCCGAGTGTTCGCCCCATCACCAGGCGCTCACCGGCATGGAGCGAGCAGCTCGACGGCATTCGGACCCGACGCGGCCTGCCGTCCGTGGCGACAACCGATGCCTCGATCGGCGCTCCGGCGAGGGCGATCCCCACGCTTCCCAGTGCCTCGAAGATACCGCCTCGCAACGTCAGCTCCAGGACCGCGCACTCCGACCCGTTGCCGACCAGGGCATTGGCCAGGTCGGCCGCGCTGCGGTCGAATGCCCCACCGGCCGGCACTCCCCACTCCCGGTAGCCGACGCGCCCGGTGTCCTGAACGGTCGTCCAGAAACCAGAGTCAACGACCATCAAGCTCATGGGATCTTGCTGCCGTCAGGTCAGGAAGCTCCGGATCACGATCCCGTTGCGGCCGAGGATCCGCCGGATGAGATCAGCATTCGCCACCGCCCCTGGCTCATCGCCGTGAACGCAGAGAGTTGCCACCGGTCCCTCCTCCACCAGCCGGACGACCTGGAGCTCGATCTCGTCCGGGTCGTGAAGGACCGCACCTGGTTCGGTGCGAGGAGCTAGCGCGTCTGGGGCGCGATAGCGGCGGTCGGGAAAGCCTTCGGGGATGTAGCGAACACCCTGTGCCTTGGCCAGCCGCTCCAGGAGCGTGCCCGGCTGGCCCAGCAAGGGAATATCGAGGCGCCCGGCCGCCAGGAGGACGCCTTGTGCTACGGGCTGCTGAGACTGAGCTTGGTTGTAGAGCGCGCCGTGGGGTTTGAGAAAACGTATGGGTAAATCCACTTCGCACGCCAATATCCGGAGCGTTTCCACCTGCTCCAGTATCAGACGCTCGACTTCCCCGGTCGTCACCACTTGCTCGCGCCGGCCGAACCCCTGCCGATCGGCGAAGCCGGGATGGGCGCCAATGACGACGGCGTAATCAGCCGCCGACCGCAGCGTCTGGCGAATCGATGCGGGATCGCCGGCATGGGCACCGCAGCAGATGCTTGCGGACGTTACCCGTTGCAAGAGATCCCGGTCGCTCTTGCAACCCTCGCCAAGGTCCGCGTTCAGGTCGATGGCTCGCTCTGGCGAGTCAGTCCGCGAATCCAAGCTGCTCGTCACGCCTGGCCTCGAATTCCCTGAGCTCGATTGGCAGGAACTGGATCCGGTCGCCGGCCCGGATCGGGAAAAACCCCTGTTCAACATCGGCGATTCGCAGCGGAGTGCGGCCCAGCAGGTGCCAGCCACCGGGCGATTCGCGGGGATAGATTCCGGTCTGGCGCCCCGCGATCGCCACCGAGCCGGCCGGCACCTTGAGCCTGGGTTCGTCCCGCCGCGGCAGCCCGCTCAGCTCTTCAGGCAGGTAGCCGGCGTAGGGGAAACCCTGCAAGAAACCGATGGCGAAGACATCATAAACAGTGGCCGTGTGCAGCGCGATCACCTCCGCGGAACCCAGTCTCAGCCTGCTGGCCACCGGCTCGAGGTCCGGACCGTCGTAGAGGACCGGAATCACCACGAGCCGGCCTTCGATCGCGACTTCCGGTCCGGCCTCCAGCGAGCCAAGTCGCGATTCCAGGACGTCCAGGTCCGTCTCATCCGGGTCGGCGAAAACCGCGGCCGAGCGATACGCCAGAACGACGTCCGTCACCCCGCGCAGCCCCGCAGCGCGGACAGCCACGACCCACCGGGCCGCCTCGCGTTCGGTGGCGAAATGCGTCAGGAATGCCCGATCACCGAGCGGCTCCAGAGCAATCATCATGACGGCCTTCGCAACGGGCCAGTCCCTTCGGCTGGCGCCGGGATCTGGAATGCCGCTTGACTCTTGAACGAGAAATTAGCTGCTTCATGGAATTCCCTCCAGCTCGCGGACCGCTAGAATCATGGTGGCACCCCTTCCAGTCTATCCCGTAATGGAGACGAGGGTCATCATGATCTGTGGCACGCTGATCCTGGCGGGATCGCTGATGGCACTTCAGAAGCCCGCGAACAAGGCTGCACCCGCAACAGCCACCGAGCGCGTCACCCTCCGTGATGGGTCGGTGGTTCTGGGCCTCGTGACCGCGGTGAGCACGGGCCCGCGGGGAGCCGTTGAGCTCTTGGTGCGGCGCGACTGGGCCGAGAGCCATCTGAAGACCTGGGCAGGCAAGTGGAGTCGCGCGATCGAGGCCGGATCCAAGCTCGCGGCACGCCGGCGCCGCGAGCGGCTGGGGACTTGGAGGGGCGAGCGGGCGCCCAGCGCGCCGGCCGATGACCGCATCGTCGCCTGGATCGATCAGGAATTGAAACGGCTCGACGACCCGGCCTTTACTGCGCGCACTGCGCTCTTGCCCGTCCATCTCTCCCGGAGTGACGTCCGGGGTCTGTTGCGGCAACCCCCATCGAACACCCGGCTACTCCAGCTCGGCTGGCTCTGCGGCTTACCCGAGGTCGAAACGATGCCGCTGGAGGACCTGAAAGACGCCCTCGAGGGTCGCGGCTTCGCCGTCGACGGCAACCAGACGCCTTCCCTGGCGGGGCTGCTTCCGCTCGTTCCGGAGCCCGATCTTTCCTGGTTGGGCCGTCGCGCGGCGACTGAGCTGGCCGTCGATTTCGATCTCCGCTTCATCCGCTACCAGAACATGGTTCTTCCCGATTTGAAAACCGGAGGGGCCCTGGATGGCTTGAACGTGTCGTCAGCGGTTGCCGAGGTGGCCAAGCTGTTTGATCCTGAGCACGGCAAGGAAGATCCATTGGTCTCGACGCTCAAGAAGGTCGGGGACCGCGGCCGGGTTGGGGCGCTCGTCACCCGGCTGGACATCCCCGCCGGCATGAGCCAGGCGACCATCGAGGCGACCATGTGGGTCCGCGCCGGTGGTGATCGGTGGGTCCCGTTTGTCACGCGATCGGCCTCGGTCCGCCCTGACGAACTACCCGCCGAGGCCGGTCGCAACCTTGCCCCCGATCCACAGGTCCGGTCGGCCTTTTCACTGGTGGAAGCACTCGGTCTGGGGACAATTCCTCCCGAGCTCAAGCAGCGTAGCCTGAACATGGGAGCCACGACCGAGAAAGCCCTCGGTGCGGCACGCGCCGCGATCAGTCAGGATCTCAACGCCCTGATGCTGCCGATCTTCGAGAACCCGAGCGGGGACCGCGGTGGGGACCGACAACAACCCGGTAAACCGTGAGCCCCGCGAACGCACTCATGCTGCGGATTTCGAACACGTCCGCCAAGGGCAACCTGGCACTTCCCTCCTTGGTCCCGACTGCCACGTAGGCTTCGCCGCTTGGCTCGTTCCCTGGTCTGGCGGAAACCGCGTCCTCCAGGGGGACGATCCGGCAGCGCCCGGGGAGATAATAGCGGGCGGTCTGGATCTCCGTGTTTCTGACAGGGTCTGAGGATTTCACAAACACCGTGACCTCGGTACCGGGGCTCCGGGCCATCCGCGCCGCCAGCTCGGTCGAGAACGCCCTCCAATCAGCCTTCAGTCCCGGTGCGTAAACCGTTGCACCCAGCTCCAGCACGATCAAAAGGGCGAGTGCGACCGCAACGCAGGCACGGGTGAGCGGCGGAAGCCGGGCGAGACCTTGGGCCACCAGGATCAAGTAGGCGGGCGCGGTGTAAAGCGTGTACCGTGACGGTCCGAAAACGGGGTTTCCGAGCCAGGAATACGCGTACAGTAGCGTCGGAGGCACGACGAGCCAGAGGACCAGGCATGCGGGTCCGGACCAGTCCGAGTATCCCGCGAAGACACCGCGGCGAAGCAAGAGCCCGAAGCCAATCAGGATAAGAAGCCCCAGCAGAACGACGGAATTGCCGCCGATGAACCCGATCGGCGTCCCGATCAGAAACCTCACGGGCAACCGGCCTGAGAGGAACTCGGGATCGTGGTCAAAATAGTGCCCGATCCAGGGCGCCGCCAGCAGTAACGCCGCCAGATGAACCCCCAACCAACGCTGCCGGCGGTCAAAGAACCGGCGGACGAAGAGGAAGGATCCCAACCCCAGCGTTGCGGCCATCAGCAGGCCCAGCGGATGACAGTAAACCAGGGCGGCCAGGCACAGCGCGTAAGCAATCGACTTGCCGTGGGAGGACGCTTTCCGGAGCGAGAAGAGCAGTCCCCAGCAGAGGCAGGCGATCATCACCAGCAAGGCGTACATCCGGGCCTCGCGGGAGTAGTAAACAAGCGGCGGGCTGATCGCCGCCAGCCAGGCCGCCCAGAGGCCGCTAGCCCTGTCAAAGACCAGCAGTCCGATCCAGTAGACCAGGCCGATGGTGACGATCCCGCAAACCACGCTCAAGGACCGGCCTGCGGCTTCGGACGACCCGAACAGCCCGATCCAGCACTGAAGCAAGAGCGGATGCAACGGCGCGCGGGTCGCGTCGATCTGAACCAGCCGATCGAAAAGTGCGGCGGGCGTTGGCGCCGTGGCCAGCCGCATGGTCACGATCTCGTCGTACCAGAAACTGAGCTGACCCAGCTTCCATGCGCGCAGTGCCGTAGCCAGGGCCAGAATGCCGCCAAGGATCACCATCCCGGTCATTTCCTGGCGCTGGCCCGGATGGCAGAATCGCTCCTCAGCGGCAGTCATCGCTTCTTGCCTTTGGGTACTACTTTTTGCCTGAAGGGCCGCGGTCATTCCGTTCGGCCGTTCATGGCATCGGGCGATTCTCGGGATCGGGGCGGACCAGGCCATTCCGCGGTCGCTGTGGCGGCCTGCGCTGGAGTTCGAGGTAATCGAGGAGATCGTTCTTGAGGTCTCCATGCGAATCGAACGTCCGCGTCCGCTGCTGGATCGCTTTGTGCCAGAGAACCTCGGCCGCCTCGCCGTACAAGAAGCAGCCGGCCAGGGTCAACGTCACCAGCCAGGCCGAGCGGCGGCCGATGGCCGCCACGCCCTCGGACAGCAACAAGAGAAACGTGGGCACGAGAGCCAGCAGCAGCCGACCGTGAAAAGGATATTGATGAAGCCCTGAGGCCGCGAGGGCAAAAAAGAGCGGGGAGATCACCAGAAAGAGACCACCCGGCCAGCGCCTGCCCAGGGACAGGCAGCCGATCAGTGCCAGGATCGAGGCCAGAACCGCCGTGTAAGGCAGGGTCAGCGGCGTGAGGATGCTCGCGGGATTGATGAAGACGTTGGCGATCGACTCGGCCAGCAGGGAAGCGTCAGCCGGCGAGCGGGGCGGCACGGGGAGAAACGCGAAGTTCCACCAGACCCAGAGGAAGTCGCGCCGGCTCATGATCGACCGAGAGAGCAGGAAGCAGCCGGCGAAGCTGATGAGCCAGGCCAGGCAGATGCCCGTCGTCATGGCGGTTTTTCGCCGATCTTTACGAAGGGCCTCGGTCACGAGCAGGTGCAGGCCCACCCCGGCGAGAATGAACGCGACCGTGAATGAGAACCAAGGCGCGATCAAGCCGAAGATCGCCAGGGCCTTGAAGCGCCGACCGCTCGGCTCCTCGGGCGGCTGGGGTGCGGCCAGAAGAAGCGCGGCCAGCGCCGTCATCAGGTCGCAGGAGTACTGCTTGATCTCGGCCGAATAGTAGAGCAGGTGGTCTCCCAGTGCCAGAAGTCCGACGGCGAGCGGCACGGCGCAGCGGTCGAGGTAGCGCCGCGCGGCACTTCGCATGAGGAACACCGAGGCAATCCCGCAAAAGAGCGGAAAGAGCCGTCCCGTCACCTTGACGTCCAGCGGTAGCCGGACCAGTAGCCGCTCGACGGCCAGGAACCCCGGCGGGGCCATCTGGTCCCCTTCGAGATGGCGGAAATCGA
>JBAUOX010000002.1:0-5935 GCA_049579985.1 Isosphaeraceae bacterium
GCGAAGAACCGGGCCATCTCATCGAGGCTGAGAACGATGGGGAGACGTTTGGGCTGCTTGGGGCAGCGGATGCGTACCATGACCCCTTCGCGGTCGAGGGTGACCTCGTAGAGGAATCGCAGGGCAGCGACGGTCTGGTTGAAGACGCTCCATGAGACGTGCTTCTCCTGGACGAGGTGAAGCAGGTAGGAACGTACCTCTTCCCGGCTGAGCACTGCGGGGGATCGCCCGAAATGGCGTGCGAAGGCGGCGACCCGCATGGTGTAGACTTCGATCGTCCTGGGTGCGAGATTCTTGAGCTTCATGTCCTCGATCATTCGGCGGCGCAGCGGTGTCATGACTCGCTCCTTTGCTGAGGTGGATGGGGTGGAAACAACCCTCATCATGGCTCAGCGGGAGCGTGCGGTCAGCACCGTGAAGCGGATGATCGGGGACGAAGCGGAGAGGCGAGAGAAGGGTCAGGAGGAGCTCAAGCGAAAGGAAAACCGTCGAGCTGTGAGAAGGCTGAGGCTTCGGGCATTTTCCGCGCAGCGGTTTAGTTCAATCCCCTGTATTTACGGCAATGGCAGGATCGTGATGGCATGGCGACTGATTGGTGAGGCAGGGCAACCGGACATATCACGCACTCGTGACAGTCTGGCCCGCTACGGCTGGCCCGCTACGGCTTGGCAAACGCCCCCGGCTGTGGTAATCTAGGTAAAAGAAGGATAACTCAATAATTACTCGTATATAACTATGACGCACAGCGACTTCAACCAACTCCTGAGCAGCATCAATGGCCTGACGCCGGAGCAGATGCGGCAGCTTCGCCAGCAGCTCGACAAGCGGCTTTTCCAGCCGAAGAAACGTCCGGCTCCAGCGCCCGGCAAAGCCGCCAAGCCCCCAGAGAAGCCGCTCACCGAGGCGGAGATTCAGCAGCACATGCTCGACATCGGGCTGATGAGCCAGCTTCCCGACACCGATGCCGACTATGATGACCCCGATGACCAGCCGATAGAAATCGAGGGCGAGCCACTCTCCGAAATGATCCTCCGTGAGCGCCGCTGAAATGGCGGTGTTTTTCTTCGACAGCAGCGCCTTGGTCAAACGCTATGCCAAGGAACCAGGCAGCGCCTGGGTACGCGGTTTGACCCAGCCCAAGGCCGCCCATACGCTTTACATCGCCCGCATCACCGCCATCGAAATCACTTCCGCGATCACGCGGAAGCTTCGCGGCGGTTTACTTTCCGCCGCCCAAGCCGGAGCCAGCCTCGGCCACCTCCGCCGCCATCTGAACCACCGCTATGCCATCCTGGATTTGACCCCAGCCCTGGCCGATGACGCGATGCTCTTGGCCCGCACGCATGGCTTGCGGGCTTATGATGCCGTCCAACTATCCACTGCGCTCGCGGTCAGAGACATGTATCGCGCGGGAGGCTTCGGCTCCGTCACTCTCATTTCCGCCGATCAACCCCTCAACGCCGCCGCCACCGCCGAAGGTCTGACGGTCGATGACCCGAACCTGCATCCCTGACGCCGCCAGCGTGCCCGGTAACTCGCCATACTTTGACCCGTTTGTAACGAGTTACCGGCATTAGCTATAGTAGCGTGCAATCATAAACGGCTCGCCGATTTGTTCAGCGCCACTGCGTCGCGGATGAGAGCCTTGAAAGCGGAGTCGTTAACTTTGTCGCCTTCGTGCAGGTCGATGGCACGCCTGGCGTTGCCTTCGAGGCTGGAGTTGAAGAGCTTCGAAGGATCCTCCAGCTGAGCACCCTTGGCGAATGTCACCTTGACCACGTTCTTGTAGGTCTCGCCCGTGCAGATCATCCCGTCGTGATACCACACCGGAACGCCTCTCCACTTCCATTCTTCGGTAACCCCTGGGTCGGCTTGTTTGATCAGGGAGCGGATCCGGGAGAGCGTCTCACCGCGCCAGTCGCCCAGCTCCTTGATCCTCGCGTCTATCAGCCGAGATGGTGACTCGTTTCTCTGCGAAGCGTCGTTCTTTCTCTTCTTCATGTCTTCCCGTCCGTCTCCCGGGTTGATTTTTTTGTCTTGCGAAGGCTCCGACGGCCTGGACATGGCCCCCAGCCCTTGGGGATCATGTCCTGGGCTTTGCCGGGCCGCCGGCCCGTTTTCTTGCTCACATCGCGTTTCCTGGCCACGGTGCTCCTCCTTGATCGCTGCGATTGTCGTGACGCCGTGACGACAATCGGCCGGGGCGCCCTTATGCGCGCTCAAGGGGGTGCGGTCCGGGTCGGCCGGTGATGAGTCCTGGGTATATCATGGTCGGCCAGGATTGTCAGGTGTTGTCGCTGGGCGATTTAGTGCATGCATGTCCGGTGCAAGGATAGAGGTAAATAACGCCGATTATGTGCCGCAATTGGTTATGTGGTGCCGGCGTGGGCGACCGCCTGTTCTTTCGCACGCGGTGAGCGTGGAAAACCACATAATGGATCGAATCACGGCCCCCCAAGGAATCCGATAAGCCGGCCATGCGACGGCGAACTTGCACAAATGAACCGCCTTCTATGTAAGCCAGTTAAGTCCGTTGCTATCAGAACCCCGATCGGGGAGAATCGCTTCGGAAGAGAGCCCGCGATAGGGCGGAGCACGAACTCATGAGCACCGCTGACCTCGAATGCCCGTACGCCAAAGGCTTCGTCGTGTCGAAGGATGGAACGACGATTGGATATCGGCAGTTCGGGAAAGGCACTGGAGTCATCCTGGTCCACGGCGGCATGAAGACATCGCAGGACTTCATGAAGCTGGCCGTGGCGTTGTCCGACGCTTTCACCGTATACGCGGTGGATCGACGGGGTCGCGGCCTCAGCGGTCCGCACGGAGACGAGTTCTCCGTGGACAAGGAAGTCGACGACGTGCAGGCGCTCATCGCCAAGACCGGGGCGCGCAGCATCTTCGGCCTGAGCGCCGGGGCGCTGGTGGTGCTGAGAACTGCGCGGGCCACGCCAGCGTTGGAGCGCGTCGCGCTCTACGAGCCACCGTTCTCCATCGACGGCTCCGCGCCCACGAGCTGGCTCGGGCGCTACGAACAGGAGCTTGCGCGCGGCCATCCGGCCGCGGCCCTAATCACGGCGATGAAGGGCATGCAGGTCATGCCGATGTTCGTCAGGCTTCCTCGCTTCATCCTCGTGCCCACGCTCTCGCTGGTGATGCGCGCACAAGGAGACGGTCACGCGGACGACGTTCCGATTCGGACGCTGACGCCGACGCTGCGCTACGACGTGGAGATCGTGAAAGAGATGGGCGACACGCTCCACGACTACAAGGATTTGCAGGCGCGCGTCCTGCTCCTCGGTGGAACCAAGAGCCCGGCTTTCCTGAACGTGGCGCTCGATGGTCTGGAGCGCATGCTACCACGCGTCGAACGCGTCATCTTTCCCGATCTGGGGCACAACGGCCCAGAGGACGACGGCAAGCCAGACTTGGTCGCGCAGCATCTGCATCGTTTCTTCGGATAGAGAGCGTCTTCGATTTCACTCCACGTCGGCGCTGCGGGACGCGCCTTCGGGATACGGGCATGAGAGAGCAGGCGTGGAAATAGTTATGTGGCGTTCAAGATTGATGAGGGGCCAAATCCCCGGCATCGACCGGCTGCGGGCCACATAAGCAGTGACGCTACATAACCGGCGGAAGCTCGGGAACGGGAAAAGGCAGGAATCGAGCTCACGTAACGCAGGCCCGTTCAAAGGCGAACCTGACACCTCGGCGACCTGTCCGAAAAAGGAGGGTTCCGAGGCAGGGGAGGAGAGGTCATCGTGTTGAACTGCGCCTACTGCGACATACTGTGCCAGCAAACGCGGGAACACGTAATCCCGCGATGGTACAACGACACGCCCGGCGAGGCCGAGACGTTCAGCGCCCGCGCTCCTCTCACCCACCTTCAAGGCGACCTGATCGTCAAGGACGTGTGCGCGGCCTGCAACAGCGGCGTGCTCTCCAACTTGGACAGCTACGGCAAAGAGTTGTACGATCGCTACTTCGCAGCCCCGGTCTACGCGGGCGAGACCGTCAGCTTCGACTACGACGGCGACCAGCTCCTCCGATGGCTCCTGAAGCTATCGTACAACAGCGCCCGCGCCCAGAATGCCGACGTTCTGGTTCTCCGCGAGTATCGCAAGGTCGTGCTCGGCGAGTCGCCACTGACTGACCGCATTCGCTGCTGGCTTCACCTCGTGTCGGCCACGTGCTTCGATGCTTCTGTCGCCGCCCGCCCCGCACGGAGGGATGAGCAGGGCCAGTCGAACGTCGAGGAGCCGCTCTGGTTCCGCATCGGTCAGTTCCGCCTGCGTTCTTACCCGGCGCTGTTCCTCATTCAACGGACGGTTCTGATCAACTCGTTCGCCTTCACCCTTCTGATCGCTCGGGTGAAGTCTGAGTGGCCATCCCAGGAATTCGATCAGTGGATCAACGTCTTCACCAGCAGCTATCCCGAGGCGCGGCCGGTCATGCCCAACGGCGAGAGCTTGACGACGACGGCTGGGGGCGACCATGCCGTCGCGAGCATGTATTGGTCCATGTCTAATTACCCGACGCGGTTCGTGGAAGAGCAGAACCCTTTCGTCACTCACGCCCTGAAGGCACCTGTGGATCGCGTGCCCGTGGTCATGCTGCACGTTCCGCACGAGTTGATTGAGGTGGGGGACACTACGCTAATCGCGGCGGCGCTCCGCGATATGGTGTCCACGCGGGAGAAGGTGATGGCATTCAGGCAGCGGGTCGGGGTGATGGTGGACGGCTTCGACGATGACCCGAGAGGAATCTGGCAGTTTCCCAGGGCACGGCAGTTTTTCCGTCGCCTCTTCATCGAATGTCCATTCGTGATGCTGGTGGCCCACCCTGACGGTAGCTTGCTCAAGCTGCTCGTAGCCTGCTGGCTGTACGAAGACGGGATGACCGAGGAGGTCGAGCAGCAACGGATGGGAGAGTTCCTCAACCGCGCCTTCCACGGCTTGAACATCCTAAGCCACATCCTCGCGCTCAGCGAGGAACAGAATCGAGAGATATGCCTGTCAGCGGTGAAGGTGCTTTTCGGTGAAGTGCCGCCGAGCGCCCCGTACTAGCGCCATGGTGACCGAGCGTGACGTGCCCGCATCTCGCAGAACGTGACGCCGCACGTGCTGAGGCTGCCGGCGAAAATCCGGCGGCAACCGGAACGGTAATGGAGCTGGATATGATCAAGCCGCTGTTCGACGCAAAGGACGATGAATGGGTCGTCATGGTCGGTCGCTACATGCTTAATATGGGCGCACTGGAGCTGGCTACTCGTCAGTTGATCGTCTGCATGGAAGGTAGGGACAGCGCTCCTATCTTTAGCGGTGAGCTTGCTGCACGCATCGGCTTTGTTCGTAAGAGATTCCCGCGCGAAGACAACGTTCGCCACAAGTGGGCGATGAATGCATTGGACGTAGCCGAGAAGCACGCGAGATTCAGAAATATCATCGCCCATAGCCCGCTGGCCATAAGTGCTCACGCGGACGGCAGCTACCGCATCCAGGGGATCATGAATGTAACGCCGAAGAGCAGCGACACTATTGCGGAGTTGATTTCTCTTGAAGAGCTGAGAGGTCGAGTCGATGAGTCAGCGATTGTGGTACGACATCTGCTTAATATGCAAGCTGACTTTCCGTCGCCAAACGCTCCCTTTACGGATGGCTTATAAGACAGAGAATGAGCAAGTACATAGTTACATAATTCTCTTTATGCGACAGCTTTTTGAGGCCGGTGTCAAGCGATGATTGAAACCGGGATCGCCAGGTCAATCGTAAACGGATGTTAAGTAGTGGGAAGGGGCGTTGTCAAAGTCCCCCATACGCTCAACTTAAAGGAAGTTGGTCTAGCATGAAAAACGGAAAGCCCTTATTCCATCACGTGTTACAATGCGTCTCGTGCTGGAAGAAGGAGCTTCCCGATGGAGATTGTAGGCAAGGTC
>JBAUOX010000003.1:0-8553 GCA_049579985.1 Isosphaeraceae bacterium
GGGCTGACCCCGGAGTTCGAGGCGGCCGGGGCGCTCGAGCTGACCGATGCGCTCGCCGAGCCGCGCCGTCGTCTCGGTTTCACCGCCTTCGTGTCGGCGCCCGGCGGCGCGATCGCAACCGGCCAGAGCGCTTTGGTCAGCCTGAGCGGCCTTCCCCGTCGCGACGCGATTGTGAAGGCTCCCGTCGCGCTCCACGTCCACCTCGCGCAGCCCACCGAACCTTCCGCCGCGGCGACCCCGGGCCGTCCGGACACCCCACTCCAGCCGCCGGGCCTTGGCCGCCGCAGGCTGGCCGTGGATCAGGGCGGCAGCGAGAACCCTTACCCTCGCGCGCTCATGGGCGCAGTCGCCCACCTTCGGCAGGCGATGCTCGACGCCGAATATCACCAGAAGCTCGTGGATCTGGATCAGGGCGGCAGCTCTGTCCGTACGCCCTATGACCCCGCGCTGCGGACTCTGTGGCAGGCCCGGGGCCGGAAACTGCCGGTGTGGTGGCAGGCCGACACTCGCGACGAGATCCACCGAGCGCTCGATCTCGCCGCCGAGTTCGGGACCACGGTCGTCATCGTCGGCGGCCGCGAGGCCGCCAAGGTCGCCGACCGGTTGAAAGCCGAACACGTCGCGGTCATCCTCACGCTCAGTTTTCCCGAGGAGCCCAAGGTCCCGACCGAAGAGGAATACCGCAAGCGGCCGCTGCTCGAGCAGGAAGAGCCGTTGAAGCTGCTGGCCCATCGCCGCGACAAGTGGAAGGAACAGGTGGCCACGGCGGCCGCCCTGGCGCGGGCGGGAATCCCGTTTGCCTTCGCCACCGAGGGTCTCGAGCGGCTGGACAGCTTCCCGGCGCGGCTTCGCGCCCTGATCTCCAACGGTCTGACGGCTGACCAGGCCCTTGCGGCGTTGACGACCCAGGCCGCCACCATCGCGGGCCTCGAGCGCAAGCTGGGTACTCTCGAGCGGGGCAAGCTCGGCCATCTGGCGGCATTCACGGCACCGTTCCAGAACGAGCAGGCGAAGGCCCGGTTCGTGCTGGTCGACGGGCTCAAGTTCGAGGTCCAGGCTCCCGAGCCAGGGGCCGGAGAAGGCCGTCCCCCTTCACGGCGCGGGGGGGGGCCGCGGGGTGAATCGCGACCCGGCGCACAGGAAAGAACCGGCCATTCTCCGGGCGGGCCGCGACCGGATCCCTCGGCACGTCCTGACGTGCAGAGGCAAGCTCCGCCGGAGACCGGAAGCCGCCCGGATGCCGCCAAGACCAACGCGGGCGCCCCATCGCCCGACGCGAAACCGGAGAGCCCCCGTCCGCCCAAGGGCGCTCAGCAGCCCGCGGAGGCCAAGCCCAAGGCCACTCCGCCAGCAGAGACGAAGTCCAAAGGCGCTCAGCCGCCTGCGGAAGCCAAGTCCAAGACGCCTTTGCCACCTGCCAGCGCGAAGCCCAAGGCCGAGCCGGCTGGGGGCCGTGGCCCAGCGCCCGGTTCCAGGCCGGTCAGCCCCGAGGAACAGGCTCCGCCCAAGCCACTCGTTGACGTGGCCACCGAATTCGATGCCGATCGCGCGCCGAAGATCAAGACCGGCGGCGGCGTGCTGATCAAGGATGCGACGATCCTGACCGTCTCCCAGGGAACCATCGCCCGCGGCTCGATACTCGTCGAGAACGGCAAGATCACGGCCGTGGGGCCAGGCGTGAAGGCCAAGCCTGGAATCACCGTGATCGAGGCGGCAGGGCTCGTCGCCATGCCCGGAATTATCGACACCCATTCCCATATCGCCATCCAGGGGGGTGTCAACGAGCTCAGCCTGTCGATCGTTCCCGAGGTGCGCGTCAAGGACGTGGTCACGGGCGATGATGTGTCGATCTATCGGGCTCTGGCCGGCGGTACGACCACCGCCCGGCTGCTGCACGGCTCGGCCAACACGATCGGGGGGCAGGACGCCGTGGTCAAGCTGCGCTACGGCAAGCCGGGACGTGAGCTCTTGATCCGCGACGCCCCCCAGGGCGTGAAGTTCGCCCTGGGTGAAAACGTGACCCGGTCGCAGGGTCGATTTCCCAATTCGCGGATGGGTGTCGAGTCGGTGATCGAGCGGGCGTTCGAGGAGGGCAAAGCGTACCTTGCGGAATTGAAGAGCTACGAGCAAGCCCGGATGAAGGAAAAGGACAAGGACAAGGCCGGTCCGCCCCCGCGCAGGGATCTGCGGCTCGAGGCCCTGGCCCAGATCGTCGAGGGATCGATCAAGATTCACAGTCATTGCTACCGCAGCGACGAGATCCTGATGCTGCTGCGCACCGCCGAGCGCCACGGCATCAAGGTCCAGTCGCTCCAGCACGTCCTCGAGGGCTACAAGGTCGCCGCCGAGATCAGCGACCACGGTGCCAGCGCCTCGACGTTCTCGGACTGGTGGGCCTACAAGGTCGAGGCCTACGATGCGATTCCGTTCAACGCCGCCCTGCTGACCAAGGCCGGCGCCAATGTCTGCATCAATAGCGATAGCGAGGAGCTGAACCGCCATCTCAACCTCGAGGCCGCCAAGATGGTGAAGTACGGCGGGGTCAGCGAGGCTCAGGCGCTGGCGATGATCACGCTCAACCCCGCGCGCGAGCTCGGACTCGACCGTCGTCTGGGCTCGATCGAGGTCGGCAAGGACGGCGACATCGTGCTCTTCAACGCCCATCCCTTCGATGCCTTCTCGCGCTGCGAGCTGGCTTTGATCGACGGCGAGGTCTACTTCCAGCGGCCCGAGCCCGACGGCAAGCTCGGCGCCCGGCCCGGAGACCACCAGACGATGCCACAGGCTACCGAAGCCGCTCGGAACCACGTGGTCGAGCTCACTTCCCAGCCCAAGGGCGTCTTCGCGCTGGTCGGCGCAACCTTGCACCCCGTGTCTGGCCCGCCGATCCCCAACGGAACGCTGATCGTGGCCGATGGCAAGATTGCCGCGGTCGGCCCCGCCGGCACGCGGGTTCCACCCGAAGCCCAGACGATCGAGCTAGGCGGGCTGGACATCTGGCCCGGCCTGATTGACGCCGGCTCGACCATCGGACTCTCCGAGATCGATAGCCTGCCCGTGACCCAGGACTTCGCCGACGCCAGCCGATTCGAGCCCGAGCTGCGGGCCAGCACGGCCCTCCGGCCCGACTCCGAACGCATTCCGGTGACCCGCGCCAACGGCGTCCTGACCGCGTACGTGCAGCCGACCGGGGGGCTGATCTCGGGCCAGGGCTGCGTGATCAACCTGCGCGGCTGGGTTCCTCGCGAGCTCGTCGTCGTCGATCCCGCAGCGCTCGACGTGACCATTCCCACCTTCGTTCCCCGGACGCCCGAAGGCCCGAGCAGGGGGCCCGGTCCCGGTCCAGGTCCTGGATCGGGAGGCGCTGAGGGTGGTCCGGACCCGCAGGCTCGACGGCAAGATCAGCTCGAGGCAATCCGCGAGCACTTTCGCAGGGCGCTCAGATACGGCGAGGTCGTGGCCCAGGCCCGGTCCCAGGGTGTGGCTCCCCCGCCCTTTGATCCGCGCCTCAGCGCGCTTGTCCCCTATGCGAAGGGCCAGCAGCCGGTGGTCTTCCTGGCCAACCATCGCACCGAGATTCTCGACGCCTTGGCGATCGCCAAGGAACTGAAGCTCAAGGCGGTGATCTCGGGAGGTGGCGAGGCCTGGAAGGTTGCCGGCGCGCTCAAGGAGGCCGGGGTGCCGGTGCTCGTCGGTGGAACGTTGAACGTGCCGTCCCACGATCATGATCCCTACGACGCCGCGTATGCCAACCCGGCGCGGCTGCACGCGGCGGGTGTCACCGTTGCGATCAGCTCCAAGAGGGGGGGCGCCGCCGGGGCGACCAATGGCAGGAACGTCCCCTACGAGGCGGCGACGGCCGTCGCATTCGGCCTCCCCGAGGACGTTGCGCTCAAGGCGGTGACGCTCACCGCGGCGCAGATTCTGGGTGTCGCTGATCGGGTCGGGTCGCTGGAAGCCGGCAAGCGCGCCAACCTGGTCGTCACGGCCGGCCATATCCTCCAGCCCACGACGGTGGTACTCGCCCTCTTTATCGACGGCAAGCACCTGACGCCGGAGAGCCGCCACACGCAACTCTATTCTCGGTATCTACGCCGACTCGAGGAAGTACGAGCCGGATCCGCTCCCCTGGGACTGGATCGCCCCAGCACCGCTCCGGCGCGCATCCCGACCCGCGCCGCGGCCTCGCTATCTCCGGCCTCGCCGTAAAATCGGTACGCATGACCTCGTGAAGAAGTTGCCAGCCCAGCTCTCAGGCCGAAGACCCCGCCGCGACCCACCGCGCTGGCAAGGGCAGTGGATCCTGCACCGGCCTGGGAGCCTGGGAAACCGGCTGGGCGCTGCGAATCGAATGCACCGTCGTTCTCGCCAGCAACCTCTCGAGTATCGTCCTCAACTGGTCCGAGTGCTCGGAGACGCCGATATAATCATCCACGCCCATCTGAAAGAGCGACAAGGCATGATCCCGCCGGTAACTCTCTGCGACGACCAGCACTCTTGCGGGATGAGCAAGAATTGAGTTGGCCCACAAGAGATGGTCCATCTGCTCGCTGGAGACCGTGGCATCTTGCCAGTCAACCACGATCAAGCGTGCATTTGTGCAGCTCAGCAGGTCGCACGCTTCTTCCATCGAGCCGGTCACGACTAGCCGAGATCCCTGGACCGAACGCGACTTGCTCCAGAAGAACTCCAGCCAGCTTGGATTTTCCGTCACTGCCAGGATCGTTACATCGATCATACGTGGCACACTCCGTGCGTGCAATGAATGCGACCTCTTCGTGCTGAACGTCGTCGCGGTGGGAACCTGCGATTGGGCGCCTTCACCAGTCGAAATTGAGCCGTCGCCACATGGTTCCTCGCAACACAAGGAACCGCAATTGATTGCAAGCCACGACACCTCCTTGCGGATCTGCACAGTATCCCTAGCCTGGAAAACCTTGGCCTGCAACATCAACTCTAAAGGATCTTTTCGACTCGTGAGATCTCTGGGACCACAAGATTTCACGAAGGTTCTTCTAAGTGATCATGAGAAAAAAACTTACGAAAGGGCGACTACCCCTTTGGAAGGCGCAACGACGATGGCTATCCCGGTATCGGGTGCCACTCATGTTTCATTTTTTCAACCTGAGAGCTTCACGGAAGCAACAGAATGAGTGGTTGCTCCTAGCGGTTGAAGCTCGGAGGGCGAGGGCTGAGGGTCGTACTGGCATGCTGCAAAGTTGCGGTTGACGTATGTTTTCTTTCCTCTCGGATTTATTGCGCTGGTTCGGGCAGGGTCTCCTGACCCGCCCGTCCTCCTCGACCGACGGTCTCTCAGTCCCCGGCCGTTGGCGCGTAACCTGGAGACCACGGTCGGCCGAAGGGCGATTGTTCGTTGACCACTACCTCGGTGGATCGTTAGGGTCCGCCGTCGAGGCCGCGCGCCGAGCTGGGTATCCATGGACTGAACAGATGAGCCGTAAAATGTCTAGAAATGTCGAGAAACGCGGAGTTCACGCAGCGCCGGCACTGAGGGAGGAAGCTCTCCCTCGGCCTCGGGCTCAGAGGATGTGTTGCGGGGTGCACACTGAATCGTCTGCGGACAGGTCTGAGATGGGCAAGATCGACCGAAGCCGACGGCGAAGGGGATGTGCGGGAGCCCTGCGACACAAAATCTGCACCGCCTCGCTTGACAACCGGCCTCTCATACATGGGTTTTTTTTTCGCCAGATCCCGCATTCATTCGTGCTAAGTTCCAATGTGTCAACGACTAACGCTCGAGCAATTTGGCTTCGTTTTGGCGCTTTTCTCTCACCGTCGGCTCCCTGGCTTCGGATTCACTAGCCACTATGCTTTCGCCCCACGCCCCACGCCTCACGCCCCACGACGCCAGGGCCAGCGGGGTCAGGCCCTGCGCAGACCCTGACCCGCTGGCTACTGCCTGACACCGACAACCGAATTGGCAAAGACCGAACGGGGCCCGATCTCGACGATCGGCCCCTCCATACTTAGTATGTCACCAAACCGGGCGATCGCTTTGGGCAAATCAAACTTTTCCTCCCCGCTCTCCGCCGCACAGCCGTTGGCCGCCCTCTCGTGGCCGGTGGCGCTCAAAGCCAGTGGCTCCAGGCGCCTGCCTGATGGCCATCAGCCGCAATGCCCGTTCTCTCCCTGATTTCCCCGAGTTTGCCCAAGCAGTTAGGTATGGTGTCCCCGGAACTCCGAAGGATTCATCAACGCCCGTGGCGTCCCCGTGCACGATCACGATGCCGGAGCCGTATCGGGCCCGACCAATCGGCGCAGGATCGCCGCTGCGAGCTTGTGGCAGGCCCAGAACCAATCCCCCGTCACTATGAAACACATGTCCACATGGTAGCGGTGCGTTCAGCGAATGCCAACGGTGAACGATTGGCAGACTTTTCCGTTCAGTTAGCCGGGGATTCGGGGATGTGCGATGTGGATGTCTGGGGCTTCGGCTTCCAACTCGCCTCAGCCGCCCAGCTCTTATAGTGCTCCTTATCGTAGTGCACCGTCCGGAGAAGATCCCCGCACTTATGGATCATCTTCTCGTGAAGTGCAGGATCATCGAGCAATCTCTGGTCAATGTCTTCAATGTCGCTAACGGCCGCGATCAGATCCACGGCAAGCTGCCACTCCGGAGTCGCAGCCGGGGAAGGCGATTGCATCTTTGTCAGGCCGGATGTATCCACTGCCGAGACTGTGATCGGTTCAAACCGGAAGGCCATGGAAAGCATGTCCGGCTCTTCGATTGCTACCCGGTAGCTGTAACTCTTGAGCAGAGTCACTTTGATCTTGGGGACTGCGGCGGACAGCATTCGCAAGAGCCACTTGCCGATCGAAACGCCGAACAGGCTCACGAGAGCCGAATGAGCCAAGTGCTCAGCCTCACTGAGCTCGTTCCGGATCGCACCATCGTTCAGGGCGAATGCTTGCTGGAGGCGTTCGGCAAATTGAGGGCTTTCCCCGATGTTGCGCAAGACGCAATCGAAGAGCTTCCACTTCGTTGCATGATCGAATTGGTCGCGGATCGCCCGAGTTGCCAGAAAGAGAAGCCATGGCCGTGTCCGGCCAGCGATCTGCAAGTCACAGAGCATCTTGATGGCTTCGAAGTAAGGAGGGTGCGGATCTCCGGCTGGCGCAGCGAGCGAGTTGCAAAGATCAATATTGATGATGTCGAAATCGTGGTATTCAGCAGCCCGCTGGTATGCAAGCGAGTTTTTATTGGCTAATGTCTCGATCCTTGTCCTAAGCACAAACGAGTGTTCGTTGATGAAACCAAGTTGAGAGACCTCGTGTCGCGCGAGGTTGAACTGGAATTCTGCACCGGCAAAGACAGATGTGCTGTCGAAACCGAGATACCTCACGCAGATCTTCTCGGGTTCGCAAACGCCCTGAAGCGTCCGCACATCGAGGAAATCTTCGCCGGGGAAGCCCAGATATCGAACGACGTCCCCGGCCTGATACCCGTTCAGTTTTATCAGGCGCCTGACCTCAACACACCACTGATGGATTCTTATGTAATGTTTTCTTGGTTTATGCCATGGCCGGAAAGCCCGCTCCTCTCTGTCAGAGAGGGTTGGTTTGAGGTCTTGGTAGATACCCTCAAGCATCTCATCCGGCTCACCCGCTGCCGAAGGCATGGGCTCTACTCCCCGCTGACGAAAACAGCCACGATTGCCCGGAGTAATTCTTGCTGTTTGGTGTAGCTCATATCCTCGAAGACTCCATAGGCCTCAAGGATTTTGGCGACTCCTTTGATCTTCTCCTCCAAAATCTCCCGTTCCGCTTGTTTGCCATTGGTGGCCCGTGCAGGCTTCGGCACTCGAGCAAAAATGACATCCGAGTCAAATGCGAGCGTGCCTTTGGACCTCTGATCCGCAAGACTCTTCTTGCTCCCCTGCGCGAAGACGACATCGGGAACTTCGGACTCCGGGTCTTTCCCGGCATGTCTGATTTCTTCGGCTACACGCTTTTCGACTGCCTGGTGCCTCTGGTTGTGCTCGACCTTCCTTTCCTCGGTCCGAACCACCGTGGCCGCAGCCTTCTGCGTATTCGCGAGCTGGCGAAGGGCGTTGTGCACCCACTTCATCAGAAACTGATAGTGCGGATGGGCGTAGTTGAAAGACTCGCGGTCAATGTTGAGGGCTGGATCAAGGCCCTTCAGGACGAATATTTCCGCGGTGATCTGCCGTAGGCGATTCTGTTCTGAGATTTGATACTTGATGAATGACTCGTCAAAGAGCGTGCCGCTCGCATCGCTGATGCGCACCAACAGGCCGACGTTCTCCTTGGGCACGACTTTGGGTGTCCACAAAAAATACCCCTCGAAAGCGAGGTCTCCCCCGCGAATCTCCTTCGGAATGCTGCTTAGGTCGGGGGAACATTTCCCAACGAACAGCATCGGTTTCTTGACTGCATGGCTTGTCTCAGGCAGATCGTTGAATCTGATGGGGCGACGTAGCTCGACCTCATCCACGAAGATCCGGAATGGGGTTTTCTTACCCCGCTCCGGCGCGTGGAGATCGAGTTTGGATCGAAGAGTTTCTTCCTTCT
>JBAUOX010000004.1:0-4159 GCA_049579985.1 Isosphaeraceae bacterium
CAGCAAGTGGGGGCATATCAGCCTGGGGACGGTCACGGGGGGAGTGGGCTTGCTGCTCATGGAGGCGCTGGCGGGAGTGATCAGTTGGTCCACCGCCTCCTGGCTCTTCGCGATCAACCGCACCTTCATGAGGGCCTATTTCTGGAAAGACGCGACACCGATCCGGACTCTTTTCACCAGGGACGGTCTGGTCCAGATCGGGGAGAACATGATCCAGGTCCTCCGCTGGGGCCTGTGGATGTCCCCCATCATCAATTCCTTCCTGCGGCCCATGGGAGAACCAACCTGGTACAACCAGGACGGCGCGATCCGCACCGTGATCGCGACCTTCCAGGACCTGACGATGTCCCACGAGGCGTTTCGCGCCTGGAGCCTCCTCGTCTTTATCAACCTGCTCGCCTATGACGCCGTGCGGATTCTCATCTGGCTGGACCACATGGGGCTGCGCGTGGCCACGCTCGTGAACCTGAGCTTCCTTGGCATGGACAAGCTCGAACAACGGCTGGCTCGCTTGCTTGCCCCGGCGGCGACGGCCCGTTGCATTCCCGAGGGGGTCAAGCGGTTCACCACCTGGGGCCCCCTGCTGATCCCCTTCTATATCCCCCGCGGCATGGACTGGGATCAGGCCTGGAGCACGGCCGAGGCGATTCACAGCCGTGAGCCGGGCGGATTTCTCGCCGCGCTTACCGCGCTGCCGCTCACCGGAAATCTCCTTTTCGGGGCCGGGGCCATCGCCCTTTTGACGGCATTCTTCTCGACCGTTCGCTGGCTGCAAGCTCGCTGGGGATCACCATCGCCGGCGTCGCTGTCGCTTGGGCACTCAGATTACGAGGTGATGCTCAGAGAAGACGGTGCGATCGTCAGCCGGATTCCGGGACAAGACTATGACCTCAGCCGCCGCTCTTACGACTTTCTGGATCCCGCTGGACGAGCACTCTTCCTGGTGGATGCGCCCGCTGACGCGCGACATCCTGCACGCGCCTGGCCGGTAGCCGGCAACGTCCCGGGCGAGCTCGCCGAAAGATCGCGATTCGATGGCGATGGCCAGAGCTTGAAGATCAGCAACATCACCACCGAGTTCCGAACAACCGTCGAGATCTCCCTGCCGGGGATGGGTGACGCCGCGGAGCTCTGGACGATCATCGTGGAGAACCTGACTGACTCCGCGCGATCGCTCAAGGTCGTTCCCTACCTGGAATGGGTTCTCAATCGCCCGGAGGCCGACCGCGGCCACACTCAGTACAACCGGCTCTTCGCCGAGATCGAGTACGCAAGCGGCCTGCATGCCGTGCTTGCCTGGGACAAGCACGCGAAGGCCATGGGTGTCCTTGCCTCGGACCACGCCCCGGAGGGTTTTCTGTCCTCGCGGATCGATTTCATCGGCCGCGCCCGCAGCCTCTGGACGTCGCGGGTGCTCGATACCCTGGCATTCTCGATACCTCTGGACACCCCGGCCCATCCGACCCTGGACCCGATCGGCAGCCTGCTCGTCGGTCTGACCATCCCGGCGCGGGGCTCTTCCCGGGTACGCCTGCTGATCGGGCTTGTCCAGGAAAGGAGCCAGGCGATCGATCTGATTGCCCGCTGTCTTCAGATAAGGGATGCCGGTTCTCGCTTCACGGCCCGTCCGCAAGAACTGGTCCACCCGATCCGACATGGCGAGATTCCGCCAGGTGTGCCGCAACCCTACGCCGAGTTCTCCGAGGACGGCCGGAAGTTGCTGATCCACACCCCCTTGACCCCGCGGCCTTTTGATCACTCCATGTCCAATGTGCTGGGACACGTCGCTGTGGTGACCAATCGCGGGTTGCACACGAGCTCGAGCGTCAACTCCCAGCAGAACCGGCTGACGCCGGACTGGGCGGACATCGTCACGCGAGAAATTCCCGGCGAGGCATTTTACCTCTACGATCCCGACGAGCAGGAGTGGTACTCGCCGACCTATCATCCTCTCAACGACGCCGGCGCGTCTCATGAGGCCGAGTTCGGCGTGGACGGCACCGCAACCTTCCACATGGCGCGAGGAGCAATCGAAACCGAGCTGACCGTCTTCGTGCCTCCCCAGGAGCCTGCCGGAATCTACCTGCTGACGGTCAGGAACCATGCGAGCTCGGCCCGGAGGTTGCGGTTTGCTTCCTTTTTCCAGATGGTGCTCGCAAGCCAGCCCGAGCACTCCGGTCCGCTGAGGATCAGCCGCGCCCCGTCACTTCCCGCGCTCCTGTTCGATAACCCGCGCAACACGTACCGCACGGGACCGGCTTTCGCGGCTCTCTCGGAGCGGCCTTTGGTCATGGAAACGCGCCGCGGCCGCTTCTTCGGAACCGGCCGGAGCGTGGCTCATCCACTCCTTGTCGAATGCGGCGAGCCGGACGCCGGGCCGATTCTGGACGACCGGCCGATCGCGGCGCTGCTCGCCACTCTGGAAATTCCCGCGCACGGTGAGCACACTTTGGTCGTGATCCTGGGGCAAGCCGATGACCGGAAGCAAGCCGAAGCGGTCATCGCCAAGTACCAGGATGTTTGCGCAGCCCGCGCTTCCTTGGAAGACACCCGGCGGTGGTGGCTCAGCCTGATGGATACGCTCCAGGTTCAGACCAATCAGCCGCAGTTCGATCGTTACCTGGACTGGCTGAAATACCAGGCCTTGGCCGAGCGCATCTGGGCCCGGCGCGGGTTCTATCAGGCCAGCGGGGCGTACGGTTTTCGCGATCAGCTTCAGGACTCTGTCAACCTGATCTGGATGGACCCCGCAGTGGCGCGGAAGCAGATCCTGCTGCACGCCTCCCAGCAGTTTACCGAGGGCGACGTCGTCCACTGGTTCCATCGCTTACAAGACGGGCGGACCGGATTCGTCGGGCGAACGCACGCTTCGGACAACCTGTTGTGGCTGGCCTGGGGAGTTGTCGAGTACGTTGGCGCAACCGGCGACGACTCCCTCCTGGACGAGATGACCCCCTACCTGGAGGCGGAGCAACCGTTCGAGCCGCTGCCGGCCGGCAAGCACGGAATCGGGTTCGACCCCTTGCGATCGCCGCGCGAAGACACCGTCTACCGGCACTGCATGAAAGCCATCGACCTGGTCCTCGATCAGCGGATGGGGTTGCATGGGCTGCCGCTGATGGGAACCGGCGACTGGAACGATGGACTTGACGAGATCGGCAGCCAGGGCCGAGGGGAGAGCGTCTGGCTCGGGTTCTTCCTCTATTACATCCTGGATCGGATGGCCGGCATCGTCGAAAAAAAAAGAGGGGTCGGGCCGGCGGGAATACTATCTCCGCCGTCTGGAGGCCCTCAAAGACGCCGTCGAGCAGACGTGGAGAGGCGACCGCTATCTTCGCGCCATACACGACGACGGCACGGAGATCGGCGTCAAGGGCAGCGGCGTCTGGGAGATCGACGCGCTCACCGCCGCTTGGGCCGTCATGTCGGGCATCAACCTCCAGCGCGGGCAGATCGTGTTCGAGACGGCCCTGCGCATCCTCGAAAAAGAGAAGACGATCCTGCTCGGATGGCCCCCGCTCCGCGAGGACACCAAGCCCTATCTCGGCCGGAGCAGTGTTTATCCGGAGGGTGTCCGGGAAAACGGCATGTATTGCCACGGCGTTCAGTGGCTGGTCGGTGCCGCGCGGATCCTGGCCGAGCGGGCCAGCAGCGAGGGCAGTGGCGAGGAGGCTCGCCGATACCTCGATACCGCGCAACGGCTCTGGCTCAAGACATCGCCGATTCCCCACGCCGTGACCGGTGAGATCGAGACGTACGGCGGCCAGCCGAACAAGCAGGCCGCCGATATGGTCACGACGTTCGACCCGGGCCGGATGATCTGGAACGGCTACACCGGGGCGGCGGGCTGGATGTTCCGCCAGGCCCTTGAAGGCGTGCTGGGGCTGCGCCTGGAGGCCGGTCAGATCGTTCCCGCGGCTGGTCTTGGCCCGGCCGGCGAGTTGAACCTGATCGGCATCTCGCGGGATACGACGAGAAGTCCCTTCGAACGCCCCGCGATCCGGCAAAGCTCCGCACAGCACAGTTCAAAGGACCCGTAGCCTGGGAGTCGTAGAACGGAATTCATTCCGTTTCTTCCCCGCCGTTCGTTTTGCTCGCTCAAACGGAACCAACGGAACGGAAAAAAACGGAATGAATTCCGTTCTACGAAGAAGTAACC
>JBAUOX010000005.1:0-8870 GCA_049579985.1 Isosphaeraceae bacterium
GGAGCACGTCGAAGACCCCCATGGCCAGTGGTTCCAGTGGGGAACTTTCGAAGAGATCAACGAGCTCCTCTACCACACCAAGATCCGCCAGGTGTTCGCCGAGGCCGACGCCTGGCTGCGGAAGTAGCCGGCAGTTCGAGCCTCCAATCCCGGAGTTCGGAAACTCATTGCCAGGAGCGTACCGAACCTTGAGCGCGGCGAGGATCCGTGGTTTCGCATCGTGGCCGCCTCCGCTATGATGGTGGTTCAAAGGAGAACCGCCGCGATGCCCGAAGAACCCGTTTCCGAACCGCCGCGTCCGCACCCTCATCCGGGTCTCTTTCTTGCTCTGGAAGGTCCCGACGGGGGGGGCAAGACGACCCAGGCCGCGAGGCTGGCGGCCTGGCTGCGCGGCGACGGATTCGACGTGGTTTCGTGCCGCGATCCAGGCAGCACCGAGGTGGGCGACCGGCTGCGGGAGGTCGTGCTCGATCGCGACTCCGTCCACCTGTCGGTTCGGTCCGAAATGCTGATCTACATGGCCAGCCGGGCACAGCTCGTTGATGAGGTGATCCGGCATTCACTGGCAGCCGGCCGCGTCGTGATCTCGGACCGCTTCCTGCTCTCCAACATCGTCTATCAAGGCTTCGCCGGCGGACTTCCGGTCGAGGACCTCTGGCGAGTCGGCCGGGTGGCGACGGCGGGGCTGCTGCCCGACCTCACCCTGGTGCTGGACGTCTCTGTCGAGGCTGCCCGAGCCCGCGTCGGCCCGGCACGCGACCGGATCGAGGATCGCCCCGCCGAGTATCAGCGTCGGGTCCGCGCCGGGTTCGTCGACGCGGCAGGCGTACACGACGGCCCAGGTGGGCTTTGCCCGTACTATCCGGCGCCCCTGGTATTGATCGATGCCATGGGCGATCCGGACGCCGTGTTTCACCAGATCAAGAGCGAGGTACAGCGTGTCCTGGCACTCGGTCCGCGGACATGACCGGATCGTCACGTTGCTGCGGTCGAACCTGCGGAACGGGCGGTTTCCGCACGCCTTCCTGTTCGTCGGTCCCAACGGCGTGGGCAAACGCACCTTCGCCCGCAAGCTCGCCCAGGCCTTGCTCTGCGAGCGAAACCCGGAGGCACTGCTTGATCCCTGCGAGGCCTGTCCGGGCTGCGTTCAGGCCGCGGCCGGGACTCACCCCGACCTGCTCGAAGTCGCTCGGCCGGAAGACAGGCAAGAGCTGCCCATCCGGGTGATCCGCGACCTGTGCGCGGAGTTCAGCTTGAAGCCGGGCCGAGGAATCAGGAAAGTGGCAATCGTCGACGACGTGGACGACATGAACGACGAGGCGGCCAATGCGTTCTTGAAGACGCTGGAGGAGCCACCCCCGGGCGCGGTCCTGATCTTGATTGGCAGCTCGGCCGAGCTCCAGCTCGAGACGATCGTGTCGCGCTGTCAGGTCACCCGCTTCGAACCGCTTCCCGAGCAAGTTCTGGCCGAGCTGCTCCTGGAACGCGGAGTGGCCGGCGATGCGGACAACGCCGCCCGACTGGCTGCCCTCGGTGAGGGCAGTGTGAGCCGCGCGACCGGCCTGGCCGACCCCGAGCTCGAGCGATTTCGCCGCGAGCTGATCGACGAGATCTCGGCCGAGCAGGGGTTTGACCCCTCCGAGCTCGCCGGGCGGCTGGGTGCATTCGTCAAACTGGCCGGCAAGGAGACCGTGGACCAAAGGCGCCGCGCCGGCCTGCTGGTGGGCGAGCTGGCCCGGCTCTTCCGAGGGGTGCTCTGGCAGACGGCCGGGCTCTCGGCCCCTTGCCCTGACCCGGCCGATCGCCGGGCCGCCCAGGCCTTGGCCGAGCGCCTGGAACCCGAAGACGTGTTCGTTCTGGCCGACCGTTGCTTTGAGGCGACATATCATTTGCAGCGTAACCTTTACATGCCCTTGGTCCTGGAGTCGCTCCTTCACGACCTGGGCCGGCTGATCGGGCCCAGGGTGCCGGCGTGAGCACACAAGAGTCGCGAATGGCAGCGCCTCACGATGTAGGCTCTGGATGAGAGCCGATTCACCCGATACGACCGTGGACTCGCGAGTCACATGCAATTCAGTGCCGAGCAGTGTTATCGAGCTAGTGTGGAGAGGATGGAACAGGCGTGGAGGATTTATCGTTACGGAACGGCTTATGCCCTCGCCATGTACTGCGGAGGGCTTGCAGTCGAGTGCCTGTTGCGCGCCTTTCGCTGGACACAAGACCCAAGTTTCGCGGGGCGACACGACCTGTCCGAGTTGCTCAAATCGAGTCGTTTACTGAGATTTGATGAGGAGTATTTACGTCGAAGGGGTGCATCCGACCAGAGAATCCTTGATTTCGCCTTGGAGATAAAAGGATCGATGAACGAGGTCATTACCCTCTGGCATAACAACCTGCGGTTCGCTTCCGAGGAGCGTCTGAAAACCTTCTTGATCGGGATTCAACGGCACAAGGGAGTGAAAGGAGACCCGCTCAAAAAAAACGCTTTGAACCTGCTGGAAGCCGCACAGACGGTCATTAATCGAGGAACCGTTCTATGGAAATCAGAGAAAAAGTCCTGAAGGCCTTGCGCGGTACTCTTGACGTTCATTATGCTCGCCTGGAAGACGACGATGGAATCACCGGGTTTGTCGTATCGCCTCGATTTCAAGGCATGTCTTCATTGGACCGTCAGAAACTAATCGACGATGCTTTGCGTCGAGGATCAACTCTCCTCACTCCGGAAGAGCGGCGCCACGTTCTCATGATCGCGGCCGTAAGTCCGATCGAGTACGAGAGCGTGGGCGCACGGATCAGGGTGGACGATGTCAAGGCACTGGCGGGCGGAGCCGTTGAGATACTCTTGCGGGGCGGGGGCTCGGACGCGGAATACGTCCGGAGTCTGCTTGGCAGCCAGAAGGGCGTGCATACCACGGAACCGAAGCAGCTCGCTGATGTGGGCGGGACTTTAATGTCTTTCCAGGCGAAGGGAACACGAGCAGCCCCACTCACAAAGGCGAAGGCCATCCGTATCCTCAAAAGCGATCGGTATATCGATGTGATGGCAAACAGTTGAGGCTAAAGCCTCTTTGAGACAATGACAACCATGAGGAACGTAGATGCACCTTTTTTTTGGCTATGGCACGCTGGCTCCTGAAACTTCGGACGTTGCAAGTCTGGAAGGCTGGATGGCCGACGCCGTCCGGGGGCGGCTTTACGACCTGGGGGCCTACCCTGCCCTGGTTGATCATGACGACCAGGATGCCGACTGGGTGGAAGGCTATGTCCGGCCGGTCTCGTTGGACCAGCTCACCGGCAGCCTGGACTCTTACGAGGGGGTTGGCGAGGGCCTGTACCGGCGCGTGCAGGCAACGACCCGCGCGGGCCGGCAGGTCTGGGTCTACGTGTACGCGAGGCCGGTTCCCCCGTCGGCCATCGGCCCCTTGCCGCGCTGGAACAGCACCAAGCGGGTCCGGCTCATTGCTCCCCCGGGGAACCAGCAAGGAGTCCTTTGATGTCGAGTCCGACGGCCTTGAAACCGACTCGCGACGATCTGACCAAGGGTGAATGCGAGGCAGCTTCCCCGGTGATGACGGTCGGCCAGTATCTGATCGACCGGCTTGCCGCGTGCGGGGTCGAGCATGTCTTTGGGATTCCAGGTGACTATGTGCTGGGCCTGTACAGGCTGCTGGAGCAAAGCCCGATCCGCCTGGTGGGGATGACCCGCGAGGACTCCGCCGGGTTTGCCGCGGACGCCTATGCTCGGATTCACGGTCTGGGCTGCGTCTGCGTCACCTACTGCGTGGGTGGCTTGAGCACCTGTAACAGCATCGCCGGCGCTTACGCCGAAAAGTCGCCCGTGATCGTCGTCTCCGGCTCGCCGGGGATGTCGGAACGAGCGCGCAATCCGCTCTTGCACCACAAGGTGAAAGATTTTGACACGCAGTTCGAGGTTTTCCAGAAGATCACGGTCGCCGCGGCGGTTCTCGATCGGCCCGAGACGGCATTCAGCGAGATCGATCGCGTACTCGAGGCGGCGCAGCGGTACAAGCGGCCGGTTTACCTGGAGCTTCCCCGCGACCAGACGCATTCGCGGCAGGTTGCTCCCCACCGGCTGCCGGAGGGGTTGCCTCCCAGCGATCCCGACGCCCTCCGCGAGGCGCTCGATGAGGCCTCGACGCTCCTGGCCGCCGCCCGGCGGCCGGTGATCCTGGCCGACGTGGAGATTCACCGCTTTCGCCTTCAGTCAGAGCTGATCAGCCTTGCGGAATCGACGGGAATGCCGATCGCGACCACCATCCTGGGCAAGAGCGTCATCTCGGAGGCCCACCCGCTCTTTGCCGGTGTCTACGAGGGGGGGATGGGTCGCGCCGAAGTGACCGAGCTGGTGGAATCAGCCGACTGCCTGCTGATGCTGGGCTGCTTCCTCACCGACATCAACCTGGGACTCTTCACCGCCAACCTTGACCCGTCTCGATGTATCGACGCAACCAGCGAGAACTTACGGATCCGCCATCACCATTACAGCGACATCCGCCTGGACGATTTCCTGCGGGGCTTGATCGGTCGGAAGCTGGTGCTCAACCGTACCGAGGTACCCAAGCGAACCAACCCGTTCGCCCAGGCGTTCTCCGCCGGCCCCGACACGCCGGTGCGGTCGCTACACCTGTTCTTGCGGCTCAACCGGTTGCTGGCAAAGCATGCGGAGATGACCGTGATCGCCGACATCGGCGACTCCCTGTTTGGCGCCGCGGATCTGGAGATGCACCGTCACACCGAGTTCCTCAGCCCGGCCTACTACACGTCGATGGGTTTTGGTGTTCCGGCCGCGCTCGGTGCGAGCATGGCCAACCCGTCGCCGCGAATCCTGGTTGTCGTGGGCGACGGGGCGTTCCAGATGACCGGCATGGAGCTATCGACGATCGCCCGGTACGGTCTCAACCCGATCGTGGTAGTCCTGAACAACCACGGTTACACGACCGAGCGATTCCTGCTCGACGGGCCGTACAACGACATCCACGAATGGGCCTATCATCGCGTTCCTGATGTCCTTGGTGCGGGTCTGGGACTGGAGATCCGGACCCTCGGCGAGCTCGATCAGGGGCTGGAGACCGCTCTTGGCAACACGGCCGGATTCAGCCTGCTGAACGTCCACCTTGACCCTTACGACCGCAGCCCCGCCCTGGAACGGCTGGCCAGCCGGCTGTCGAAGATGGTCGACAGCCGCGGCGCCGAGTGAGGCGCCCCTTAGAGAAGCAAACGGAATGAATTCCGTTCTACGACCAAGGAGCGGGCCACGATTTTCGTCGTAGAACGGAATTCATTCCGTTTTTCCCGTTTAGATCAGACCTCCGTGCGGATCAGGGTCAGACCTTGCCGAGCGGGTTGCCCTCGCTGGTGTACTTCTCCCTCGAAAGCTGGGCGGGGACCGCGCGCTCCTGTGTGCCGTTATGCGGGCTTGTATGAGTCCACTGGTAGGTCTTGCCCGGGTGGAACCGACCCCGCGTGAAGACCTTGCTGCCCAGTGTCCAGACTCCTGACGAGCCGTACGTCTTCCTGCTTTGAGTCTGGCCTCGTTCTTCGAGCGTGGGGGGGAGTTTCTTGCCCGGGTGATTATAGGCGTAGTCCCGCTGGATGAATCCATCCGGGGGAAGGTACTGCTGGAGCGCGACCTTCAGGGGGATCGGTGCGTAGTTGAGGGCCGAGAGCGCCGAATCCGTGGGAACGAACATGTAGGGCGGTATGTAGTTCGTGGGTACGAACGTTCCCGGCAGCACGGCACCTGCCACAGGGCCGGAGGGCGTGGGGGGCGTGGGGGGCGTGGGGGGCACAGTACCCAGAGGGATCAGGGAGTTCGCTGGTTGAAGAGCGTTCAGGACCATGGCCGCTGCACCGACAAGCGGAGTGGGCGGGCTCGTGGTGCCGTTGGTCGTTGTCGGCAGGGTTCCCGTGTAACCCGGACCGCCCGCGATGAAATCGCCGTTCCCGGTAGCGAAGGCCGAGACAGAGGTACCGAATCCAATCGGATTGCTGCTACTCGGGCCCGTGGTGGGGAACGAGAGCGTATACTGCCGGGCAATCGTACTATTCAGAGGTTGCAATTGAGTCGTGTACGTGCCGGTCGTGGGCCCCAGAAGCTCGTAGACACTTCCCGACCCCCGCGGAGCGGTGACGTTGCCCGGGGCTCCAATCAGGATAATGCTCGCTGGTGATGGCGGCGTTGATGTGGTGCTGGTGCCGGCGTTAATGTAGGAGAGTGAGAACGCGGCTCGATCGCCGGCACTGGCGCCGACGAAGGAGGCACTAATCGGCGCGACGCCCGTGAGGGCCAGCGGGGCGGTCGGGTTATTCAGGGCGATAGGGTTGGTGGCGTTCGCGATGAGACCCGTGGTAAATTGGCCGGTCGAATTCATTGTCGTCGAAGCCCCGTAGAACAAGTTCACGCGTCCGGCCTGCCCATTGCCGCCAGGCGATCCGATCATGAAATCATCCAGGCTACTGACAGCAGGGTTGAAATCACCGGCACTACTGACCGTGTAGCCTGCCATGTCGGTGCCGGCTCCGACAAAGACCGCACCTTGAGGCGGCGTCGGGTCTGCCGTCGTCGGCGTGATCTCCAACCGGCTGAGATCCACGATTCCGTTCAGCTTCCCACTGGTCAGCGTGGTGCCGCCATAAACCAGGTAAGCCGCTCCGGCCTTGCTTCTGAAATTCGGCGCTCCGATGAGCAGGTCGTTGACCCCCCCGGGGGCCCCGTTAACGTCGCCGGCACTGGCGACCGAGGACCCGGCAGCATCGCCACTATTGGCACCCGCGAATGTGAACTGCGACTGTGCCTGAACCGACACGATGTTGTCCGCACCAGCCGTGTTCGGAAGGCTCGAGGGCTCGAAGACAAAAACGCCGCCGTTACCGGTCTTGCCGTTGAGCGAGGCGCCCGATTCGCCGATGACCAGGTCAGGACTGCCGTCGCCTAAGAGATTGGGAACATAAGCGAAGGACGAGCCAAGGCCGCTCGTGGCAAAGGTGGATGTGAAAGGGTCTAAGAAGGTGACGATGGTCAACCCCGGGTAATTCTGGGGGTTGTCGAGGTCGATCGGAGCGGATCTTAACGAGGCAACGTTGAAGTTCGAGGTGGCCGTGATGTAGTAAAGACGGCCGGGTGAGGTGCCTGGACTGGTGTAGTTGGGAGCACCGATGACGAAGGCGTTGGGGCCGGCGGCGGCGACGAAGGCACCCAGTCCCGAATTGAGATCTGTGCTGGTGATGAAGGAGACCCCGTCAAAGTCGTAATTATAGGGCTGACCGCGATTCGTGAAGGGGTTGAACTGGGGGGTTGTGCTGGTGGCGGGTTGGCCGGCTGAGGTAAGGACTCCGACCCTCTGCTCGGGAGTGGACGATAACCAGCTCTGGATTGAGGGAATGGTCGTGGAGCGGTTGCCGAAGATGAGAAATGCCTCGCTAGTAGTTCCGGTCGGTCCAGGAGGGCTGATGACCGACCCGCTTGGTGTCACGCCCGGTGCACCGATGAGGTAGTCATTGCTGCCGTCCAGATTCATGTCACCCAGGGCTGCCACACTATATCCGGCGCCCTGCGACGCGACATTGCCCGTCTCCAGGACACCAAGACCGGGATCGGTCGTCTGGGTGCCCTGGACCTGAGTGAGTCCAGACGAATCGGCGATGAACGGAAGCTGCCCAGCGATGGTCTGAGGTCCAGCCGGGGCAGTGGTCATACTACCTGCGATATTCACCGGTGTGCCGGCACCCAACTGGAGCAGTGTCAGGAGGATCTTTTGTTCCAGTGCCTCGCCACGCGGCTGAAACGCCTCGCTCTTGCGCTGCTTTGTGCCAGACGATCGGGCACCGCGATTGCCAAAGACCATCGGAGACTCCCTTCTCCCAAGCCTGATTCCGCGTGCGCCACGAGGGATTGCGGTTCAACGCGATCGCGGCGGATGTTCCCTGGAAGGCCCGTACGAGGCGTCGCAAGAACGACTCCCGAAACCAGCCGGCTCGGCGCGCCGCCGCCGCCCAGAGCGCCCGTTTACCTCAGCAACTTCGGACCGGAAGTGATTCAGACTCCATCCAAATCACCCCTTCGACGACCCTCGTGACTCTCGCCGTCCCTGTTTTCGGCTCAACTGAGACAACCCGCACAACCGATACATCCGGTGATACTGCCACGAGACGACCAAGGCCGTGGGCGGGAGGTGGGCCTTCCCCGTTCCCCGGCGCCGTTGGTCGACGGACGAGGCCGGCTGTTTTTGTGCCGGCACAGCGTTCGCGCGGTCTCGTGGTGTCGCGTCGAGGGAAACCCATGTGCAGCGTCAGAAGAAAACGCTCGGACGCTCTCAACCGACGACTCCGGCGGGGAGCGCTCCTCACTCTCCTGGCGGTGGGATCGCAATCGGGTTGCACCCGCGAATTTTACCGTGATTGGGCGAACCAGGATGCCTCCGAGGCCGTCTTCGAGAAGAGCCGCGACCCGCGCTGGCGGCTCGATGCGTTCTCGATCGAACCTCCTGCGATGTCGCGATTTGCAGATCCCTACGACCCTGAGTTCCCGCCGGCGCCGCCCGATGACCCCACGTCGGAAGCTCTCTCGCCCGTGCCCCAGTGGCCCGACCACCGGTTGATCGTTCCGGTCGAAGGAACCGGATACATCGACATGATGGAAGGATGGATGCGAGAGCGGGAAGCTGCCATTGCTAAAGGCGAGATCAGTTCCTTGATCTACGCGACGCCCGGCAATGGCGGCCGGAACGGAATCCCGCAGCCGTTCACCCCACCCAAGCCACCCGGGACTCCCTCGCCATTCGCTCCGGGGACTGGTTCCCCCACGAGCCCGCCAGCGGGCGCCGGAGGACCTTCCTCCCCAGCCGCGGCAC
>JBAUOX010000006.1:0-1746 GCA_049579985.1 Isosphaeraceae bacterium
GGCGGCGGCAAAGCGGACGCACTCGCAGGGATCCTCCCGGAGTGCGGCCAGAAGCGCTTTCTTTGCCTCGGGAAAGCGATTGCAGTCAACGGTGCCGAGATACTCGACCGCCGCGACGCGTGCCTTGCAATCGGCTTCGCTTGCCTGGATCTTGGCTGCTGCTGCTTCCGCGCCACCGTTGGGCTTGTTTGCCAAAGCGGCAATCTGGGCCGGGGTGGGAGGCGGACATAGCGGACAGATGAATCCACCAGAAAGGGCCCCCACCGGCCCGGTCAAGAGGCTGTTGAGCATCTGCCCGATCTGGCAACTGCAGAGCTTGGCCCTGCACGCCTGCAAGTTGCTGGAAGAAAGCCCCAGAAAACCCCCGAGCGTTGTCGGCGATGCCGCGGGAGTGCCCGCTCCCGCCCCCGCTCCCAGGGCTGAAGTTGCCGCCCCCCCTGCTCCCGCTCCCGCCCCCGCCCCCGGCAACGAGGGAAGTTGAGCCCAGGCCGGGGAACAGAATGCGCAGAGGCTCAGAAGTCCGGCAACCCAGCGCTTTCGGAAGAGCCAAGCGGCAACGCCCACGAATCGAGTTTGGTTCGCCTTTCGGGACGTCATTACCAGTTCTCCTCAATCTGCACGAAAAAGATCGCTTCGGTCAGTCTTGAAATCCGCTTCTGAAGCCGAGACCCCAGAAAGCACTTGCACCTAGCTTTCAAATCCTCAACCGGTTTATCGGACTATTTCCAGGGGCACTTTACCGGTTTTGCGAATTACGCCGATTATTCCGGTTGAGCCGGTCAAGCCGTGCCGACGAAGAAAGTTAAACTGGATCGAGACCGCCCCTGCTCACTCCCCGCACTCGGCTTCCCCTCCTTGTGCCCGTTGCTTATCCTGGATCTCGGATCGTTCCCGTTTCTTGATGCGGCGGCTGATGCAGCCCCGTCTCCGGCGCGGTGGGCGCGACGGTACTTGGTGGCGATTCCGGCTCGAGACCGGAGGTGCTTCACGCGATGCATGACCCGGTGGCTACACCCCAGTCGCTGTCAGTCTCTCAATATGAGCCGGCGCCGACACCGGCGGGGCCAAACGTTGCTTCCTTTGCCGCCGACCATGAGCGGAGGGAGTGGCTGATCGGAACCCTGGGAGAAGCATTCTGCCGCAAGATCGGCGTCTATCGGATTCCCGACGACCTGGTCCTTTCGGTCGTGATTCCGGTTTACAACGAGCATCTGACGATCCGCGAGATCCTCAACCGGGTTCGCGCGGTTCCGATCAACAAGCAGATCATCGTGGTTGACGATTGTTCCACGGACGGCACGCGCGAGATCCTCCGCGAGATCGCTGAGCGGGAACCCGGCTTGACTCTCGTCTTGCACGAGGTGAACCAGGGCAAAGGCGCCGCGCTTCGGACCGGCTTCCGGCACGCCACCGGCGACGTGGTGATCGTCCAGGACGCCGACCTGGAATACGAGCCCGAGCAGTATGCCCAACTCTTGCAACCGATCGTCGAGGGTAAGGCGGACGTCGTGTTCGGGTCGCGATTCGTCGGCGAGACCCACCGCGTGCTTTATTTCTGGCATTCGGTGGCCAACAAGGGATTGACCATGTTGTCGAACATGTTCACAAATTTGAACCTTACCGACATGGAGGTCTGTTACAAGCTTTTCCGCCGCGAGATCATTCAAGGCATCACGCTGCGCAGCAACCGGTTCGGCTTCGAGCCCGAGGTGACGGCCAAGGTGGCCCGGTTCACGCTCGCCGACG
>JBAUOX010000007.1:0-3424 GCA_049579985.1 Isosphaeraceae bacterium
CGACCGCTCCGCTGGTCTCGAGCAAGACGGTCTTGCCGGCATCGGCCAGGCGGCTCATCAGCGGATAGACCTCGAGCTGAAGCAAGGGCTCCCCGCCGGTGATCTCGACGAGGTCGTCGCCCAGCGCGAGTGTCCGTGCGACGACGTCGTCCACGCTCATCGTCTCCCCCTGGTTGAAGGCGTGGGGCGTGTCGCAGTAGACGCATCGCAAGTGACAGGCCGTCAGCCGCGCAAACACGCACGGCAGCCCCGCGAACGTGCTCTCCCCCTGGAGGCTGCGATAGATCTCATGGATCACCAGCGTCCCCGCCGCCTTCCCCTGAAGCGGCCTCAGCCGCTGTGCCTGGGATTGCGATCCAGAATCCATCTTCGCCCAACCCTCTCCCGTCTTCAGAAATCTTACCTTATCCGTGTTCATATGTGATTAGTTGAGTTGCGCAACGCCCTGGTCAACAAATCTCTGCACTTCGGGCTTGTGGGTCGTAACCGCGAAGTGTATCTTCCCCTGGCCCGACATCAGGTGTGGGTGATTGCGAGGTCCGTCGTTGAATGCCTCGCCGTGGACCGAGTGACCAGGAGCGGGTAGGGCGGGATTGGCCTCCGTAGTCATCAACCCGGTGAAACGCCGGTGCCGGCACGGAAGGCTCCACGGCTTCCGCATCACGGGCCTGGTCGATCGACCTTCGTATTGTGGTCGAAAGTTCACCAGGATGCGAGGCATTTGTCTCTGCACCAGGCCGCCTGGCTCCGAAGGCCGCCGGCGACCCGAGGTTTTCTTGTAAGGATCTGGAGGGTGGTTCGTACTGGTTGGGCAGGGTGAATGATCGAGGCCTCGTCCTGCACCGGTGAATGTGTGGGCAAAACGGTTGTTGCAACTGACTGACTCTTCGGCTTGAAATGGAGTATCAGACCGATGATTGTGCGCGCAAGATCAGTGATTCCGAAGCATCTCGCCTGGATGATCGTCCTCGCCGTGACGATGCTGGGCACATCGCTTCAGGCGGGCGATATCACGGGAATCGTGGCCTTCGGCGACAGTCTGTCCGACGTGGGAAACGTCTATCTCGCGACCGGGGGCGTCAACCCAGACCCACCTAACCCACCTAATTTGTACCCAGGTGGTTCGTTCCCAGGTGGTTCGTACGATCCAGGGCACTTCTCCAATGGGCCGATCTGGCTGGAGTATCTGGCTCACAGCCTGGGTGTCGCCGTGCCAATACCGAGCCTGATGGGTGGCACGGATTACGCCTGGGGGGGTGCAGAGACCGGTACCGGGACATCCTCATTGGGCACGCCCAATATCGGCTCTCAGGTCAGCACGTTCATCGCCTCCAACACGCTGAGCAGCACCCAGCTCATCACGATCTGGGGCGGGGCGAACGACTTTCTGCACACCGGACAGATGGACCCGTCCGTTCCCGTCGGCAATCTCGCCACCGAGATCAAGGCGCTGGCCGGGGTGGGCGGCAAGCTGTTCATGGTGCCCAATCTTCCCTTGCTCGGGGACCTTCCCGCGACCTACGGCTTGCCGCAAGCGGAACGCAACGGCTTGAATTACCTCACATTGACGTTCGACAGCTTGCTCCACACTCAGCTCAACCAGCTCCAGCAGCAACTCGGGGTCACAATCTATCAGGTCGACGTCGATTCGACGTTCCAGAACATCATGGCGGACCCGAGTGCATACGGCCTCACCAACGTGACCGACCCTGCGTACCTTGAACCGAGCTACAACGGCCAAGGTTACTTGTTCTGGGACACCGTCCATCCCACAACTGAGATCCAGGCACTGATCGGTGCCGCCGCCTTCGCGACGGTCCCCGAACCGTCCTCGATGACGCTCGTCCTGATCGCCGCTCCGCTCCTGCTGGCCTGGAGACGGCGGGCCGCTTTCACATCACCCGGTCCTCGGCCCAGGGATGGCAGCGGCCAAGCTTGAACTCCTTGAACTCGGCAGCGGTCGGCAGGTGGAGGGTCTGGGGGTCGTACGCGGTGTTGATGCTGTTCAGAAGGGCGATGATGTCCGGGTCGGCATAGCCCAGGCCGACGATCTCGAATGCGTCTCCGTTGACGTCGCAGACGCGCAGACGATCCTGGCCGACGAGCACCCGCCGGAGCTGCCGCAGCTCCGAGCGGGTGCGCTTGAGAAATTCCAGGGTCTGGTCCAGACCTCCGGCCTCGTGGTGGTGGCTGGCCAGCGGCCTGGCGGTACTCATGGGCTTCCCCATGCGTCGATCGTTTCTCCAGATTACCTCTGGCCTGCCAGCTCCTGGAGGAGATGCCAGTTCTCGAGACGGTCTTCCTTGGCTCGCAAGAGCGTCTCGGAGGGGTTGCCGTCGCGGTCGAAGTGCTTGGAGAACCGGCCTTCGCTGCGGGCGAAATCGATGAAGGTGACGGGCTCTTTGGTCTTGGGGTTGACGTACCAGTCGTCCTTGGCCGACGGGTTGCCCTGCAGGGAGAGACGTTCCTTGATGGTGTTTCCCTTGCGGGGATCGTAGACCAGGAGCGGGAACGCACGGCTGTCCACGGCGAGCCGCGCTTGCTCGGCGGCCATGTTATCACCCACGCCGTGCTCGGGCTGGCAGGTCGTGTAGCAGACGACGATCGCGGGGCCATCGAACTCGAGCGCGCCCAGCACCGACCGGTAGAAGTGGTTGGTGTGCGCACAGGTCGTCTGAGCCACGTAGGTGCGCGGGTGCATCATGGCGATCTGCGCGATCTCCTTGCGCCGCTCTTGCTTGCCGCCAAGAACCTTGCCGTGCACGCTCATCTTGGTGTTCTGGCCGGTGAAGCTGCTCGTGGAGGCCTGGCCGCCGGTGTTGGAATAGACCTGGGTGTCGAGCACGAACACCTTGATGTTCATGCCGCTGGCGAGCAACCGGGAGAGCGCCTGGAAGCCGATGTCGAACATGGCGCCGTCGCCGCCCAGGCACCAGAGGGGGCGGTCCTGCCAGCCCATCTGGTTCCAGCGCATGCGCACGCCGATGGCGTAGGCCGGCGCGTTCTCGAACAGCGAGTTGGTCCAGGGAACGAGGTAAGGATTGTAAGGATAGGTCGAGGTGTACACCGTATTGCACCCCGTGGCGGCGACGATTCCCCACTGGTCGCCGTACTTCGAGCCGGTCGCCGCGCACATCATCCGCAAGGCCGTGCCCTCACCGCACCCCGCGCACGAGCCGGCGCCACCGGTATAAAGGTGGGTCTGCTCCTTGAGCATCATGTCGATCAGCAGGTTGTCGCTGACGTACTGTGCATTGCTGGGGCCGAAGTTCTTGAAATAGCGGTGGCTCTTCCGCGCGGTGGTCATGACCTCGTCGGTTTTGTCGGCCATCTTCAGGGCGTTGTCATCGCACATCGTGACGCACTCGGCGCACCCCTTGCACTTGCTGGGGTCGATGGTGATGTTGAACATCCCCCCGGGCAG
>JBAUOX010000008.1:0-15984 GCA_049579985.1 Isosphaeraceae bacterium
GCCGCGAAGAACCGGGCCATCTCATCGAGGCTGAGAACGATGGGGAGACGTTTGGGCTGCTTGGGGCAGCGGATGCGTACCATGACCCCTTCGCGGTCGAGGGTGACCTCGTAGAGGAATCGCAGGGCAACGACGGTCTGATTGAAGACGCTCCATGAGACGTGCTTCTCCTGGACGAGGTGAAGTAGGTAGGTAGCGTTTCCTATTAGCCATGATGAGGGCATGCTTGGCCTCGACGAATGAACTTGAGAATTTACACCAAATAGGTTAAGTTTCGCCTCCTTTCTTGCGGTTCGCTCGTCGTCGGGAACTGGTTGCAAGCATGTGGTTTCCCGCACGTATCGTCGTCGGGTTAGCGATCGTCCTTTCGGGACTGGCGCCGGTCGTGCGCGCACAAGGCCCGCCGCCATCACCGCAGACTCTGCCGTCTCCACAAATCTTGCCCACGCCTCAGCGACCGGAATTGGTCGTTCCCTCAGGTTTGCCGCGCTATGACCTTGCCGTGCGGATTGATCCCGCAGGCCGCAAGGTCAAGGCGCGTGAACGCGTTGTCTTCACCAACCGGTCGAAGGTGTCGGTCAGCGAGCTGGTTTTCCACGTCTATCCCCGCTACAAGGTGCCGGACAAGGATCGCAAGAAGCTGGCCAAGACGATGGAGGTGCTTCGCCTTAGCCCCGAGGAGGCGATGGACACGGTCGGCGAGCGCATGCAGGTCGCTCACGTTTTCCTGGGAAACCGATCCGCCCGATTCGACTTCGACCCCAGGGACGGTACGATCCTGGTCGTGCCACTCGCCGAGAAAGTGCCGCCAGGAGGACGAGCCGTTGCGGTTATCGACTTCACCATTGATTTGCCCGAGCAATGGGGCCGGTGGGGGAATCATCAGGGAATCACCTACCTCCTGAACTGGTATCCGGTGCTGGCCCACCACGACGACCGGGGCTGGGAGCGAACGCCGTTTGTTCCCTGGCATCAGCCCTGGTATCAGGAAGCTGGGCACTACACGGTTCTGGTCGATCTTCCCGCCGACCAGGTCGTCGCCTCATCGGGCCGGATCACCGGGCGACAGGACGGAGCTAACGGATGGCAGCGGCTTACCATCAAGGCGAGCCCGGCGCGTGATTTCGCGCTGGTTTGCTCGAACCGCTTTCAGACCTTGGAGCGAACGGTGGGCTCGACCTTGGTTCGCGTCCACGGCTTTCCCGAAAACGCCGGTAACATCCGGCGAGCTCTGGACTATGCTTGCGAGGTCATTCCTCTCTACGAGAAATGGTTTGGTCCTTACTGTGACACAGAGTTCGAGATCGCTCCGTCGTTCTTTGGCTGGAACGGTAACGAATGCTCGGGATTGGTGTTGATCGACGACCGGGTGATGAGGCTGCCTACCGCCGGCCAGCGGTATCTCGATCACTTGGTCACCCATGAAACGTGCCACCAGTGGTGGTGGAATACCGTGGGCACCAACGGCTATGCCGAGACGTTCATGGACGAAGGACTTGTCAACTGCTTCACCGCGCTGCGGCTTGACGCCAAGTACGGTCGCAACGGCCCGCTCATCACCTGGCCCAAAGGCTTGAGCTGGATGCCCACGATCGGCCGCGAGGATCTTCGACTCGCTGGTTACTACGGCTGGCGGCGCAAGGGGGGAAGTGGGCCGATCATCCAGGATCTGGGAGCCATGGGCAACCTTAACACCCTGTTCAGCCTGGCCTACGACCGCGGTGGCAAGGTTGTCGAGATGATCCATAACCGGCTCGGCGATGTTAGGTTCTTTGCCTTCTTCCACAAGCTCTACACCGACTACAGCTTCAAGACCCTCTACTACGCCGACTTCAAGCGCGAGCTGATCGCGTTTGATCCCAAGGGCGACTGGGGCCGGTTCCTCGAGAACTGGGTTGAGAAGCACAGTGAGACCGACTGGGCCGTTCAGCACGTCCAGGTGGGGCCGGCGTCGAAGACCGACGCCGACGTACGGCAGGTGACCGTCGAGCTCGAGCAGCGCGGGCAGATGACCGAGCCGACGGTCGTGCTTTGCCGCTGCCCTGACGGTGAGCTGCGCGTGCCGATCTGGCCCGATCGGCAGAGTTATGAGGTGCCCGGTGCGCAGGTGCAGCGTCAGGGAAAGCGATGGGTCGTGACCATGGACGCGCCGGGACAGCCCTCTCAGATCGAGGTGGACCCCGATCATGCCTTGCTCGATGCGCAGCCCGACAACAACCGCTGGAAACCCGAGATCTCCTGGCGGCTGACCCCGCTGGTCTCGCCGCTGGACCTCTCGCCGCAGTTCCAGGCCTACGATCGTGTGTCGCTGGTTGCCGGGCCGTTCGTGGATCAGTACGCCCGCGCGGGCTTCAAGACCGGCGTGCAGCGCGTCAACAACTGGCAGGTGATTGGCTGGGCGGGAACCGAGCCGTCATTGAGCGAAGCCATATTCGGCGGTGAGGCGACCCTGTTCCATACCCCCGCGGCGGGCTGGGCGACGGGCGTCTTCTACGAGGAGGGCCTGTACAACTTCTACAACGACAAGCGTCACTCCGGCGGCCGGTTTTACTTGCGCAGGCGGTTGCTCGAGTCGTCGAGCTTCATCGTCGATGATCCGGTGTTCTACGAGTTCTATTACGGCCTGGGCAACGAGTTCTGGCCGGGCGACGACGGCCGGCCCGTCGAGCAATACCTGGGGGCCGTGGGGGCTCGTTATCGCCAGAACACTCAGTTCCCTTACTGGGATCCGGTGCAGGGCGAGATCTTCGAGATTGCGGCCGAGTACGGCAATGCCCTCCTGGGATCGAAGCTGGACTATGCGCGCGTCGTCGGGCAGTACGGACTGGTTCGCAAGGTTCCCGAGTCGTGGGGCATCTTGCCCAACAGCCGGTTTGCCTTGCGGGCCTACGGAGGCTGGTCGTGGCCCGACTCAGCTTCGCTCTTCCGCCTGGGCGGCGGCCAGCGGCTGCGGGCCCTTGACCTCACCTCGCAGGAGGGATCGTCCGTCTGGCTGATGACCGCCGAATGGCGATTCCCGATCTGGCGAGAGATCAACCAGGACGTGCTCGATCACACGCTTTCGTTTCGCCACCTCTACGGCGCAGCTTTCTACGACGTTGGCCAGTCTTACCTGAAGGGCCACTGGGGCCCGGTGGTCCACGGCCCTGGCTTCGGCTTCCGATGGGACGTTCTCCTCTTCTCTTTTCTCGAGCGCGCCACCCTCCGTTGCGACATCGCCCAGCCGATCGGCGTCCGCGGCGGACCGGTTATCTGGTTCGGGATCAACCAGGTGTTCTGAACTCGATAGCTTGCTCGAGATGGCTTTCAACCTCTGGACGCGGACCAATGTGCTGACCATTCGGATCAAGGCTGGATCGGTCGGCGACTTGAACGTGCCCTTGGGGTTCAGCTTGTCATGGCCCGCCCAATCGTCAAGTCGCTTTGGGAATCCCCCCGCCGATTTTTCGGCGCAGCCGCGAAGCAACTTTGCGACCGCGGCTTCAGGCTGAACAGAGACTCGTCAAGCTTGGGATCCAGTCGTCTGGCTCCAGTCACTGACCCTGGCGGGAATCGCAAAACCTGACCAGGCCCTGGATTCCTTTTGGATCGACCTGCCTCGAGAGATCTGATTCCAGTCGGCATCGATCTCGATGAAGCCGAACCATCGCGCGAAGCGCAACTGCCTGTAATACGCATACCAGGCTTTTCGGGCCTGATCCTTGGTCCGTCGACTTCGTTGGGCGTCCATGATTGTTCGTCCTGATCCCCGCTAGGTTGGGAAGGAAAGCGCATCATTGCTTGTTGAGGCGTGGAAGACGTTCTCTCTTTCAAAACTCTAGGTCCTGGTTCCAGAAATATGCTTTTTTTCCCACCTGGAAGAGTTCTCGGGATTGCGAGCGGCCGAGCCGGGAAGTACCGGACAGGGCAATGAGTCATTATTGATGCCAATCCTCCTCATCCGATCAATGATCAAGGCGATCCAGTTCCGACTGGCCGGGATCGGCCAAATCGTTATCCTGATAGACTGACAGTTGGGTGCCCGTCTCATCGGGCCCGAGGAGCGCAGACCATGATGACCAGCTTCCAAGAGTTTCTGAGGCAGAAAGTAGATATTTCGGCCTTGAAGGATCGGAACCGAAGCCGAGGTGAATGGCTCGGTGCCATTAACCGCCTGCTCGACCAGGTTCGGGACTGGTTGCGCGAGGCAGACCCGGATGATCTTCTCGAAATCGTGCCGTATGAGGTCGAGCGGGTTGAGAAACGTCTGGGTATTTACGACGCGCCCGCGCTGAAGATTCGCCTGGGCATCAACTCTGTCGATGTCCTGCCTGTGGGACGCTACGCGGTCGGGCCTCTTTCCCTCGAGTTGCTGAAAGGGATCCCGGGCAACGCACAGAGGTGGGGCGACTTGTCCGGAGGGCGCGTTGACATCACCAACGGGGAACGGAGACACCTGCTTCTCCGTAGCATCGAAGACGGGCAGGATCATTGGTATACCGTGGGCGAGCCCCTGAGCCCGGCCGCGTTCGACCGGAAACGCCTCGAAGAAATTCTCCAGGATCTGCTGTCATGATCCAGTCGCTCGACGATGCCTGGAAGTGGTACACAGCGGTCAGGACAATAGCGTACGACATAAGGCATCTGGCCGGGATTTGGGACGAACCGGCCCTGGAGACAGTCCTGAGCCTCGACGGCCGCCTTCGACACCGTACCGCGGCTGACCTCCTCTACCTCCAGCGGCTGGCCGAGCTTGAAGCGGCCGGAGAGATGTCCGAGGCGAAGTAGAAGTCGCGTGCGTCGCAGCAACGCGCCGTGACGACGGGCGGTGCGTCGCCTCAAGCTCGACGCGCTCTCCGCGTTGGCTCATGTGAACCTGGACAGGGACGAGCGGAATCGGCTCCGCTCGCCCCCGCCACGTTGTATCGTGGACCAATCGCTTGATCCGATCAGGGTTCGTTCGCGTTGAGGTTCGCCTTCAGGACCTTCTCGATCCGGTGGCGGATCTCCTTGAGGTGGGCCAGGGAGGTGTCATCGATCTTGATGTCCTTCTGGTAGATCAGCTTGTCGATCTTCTGGCCGATCTCCTCGAGATGAAGTCGCGCCAGGTTCTTGGCGTCAGGCGGAGCCGTCCCCATGTCGCCGAAGAAGATGATGTAACGGTAGCCCAGTCCGTAGAAGGGTTCGTTCTTGGGCCCCAGGACCATCTCGCTGAGCCTCTTGATGTATTCGCGCTGGAGGTTGCGGCGGATGGTCGAGATGGCGAACGGCGACGAGCCTCCAGCCGGAGCCGACAGCTCGGAGAAGATCCCGTCGGAGAGCGATCGGAAGACCTCGGCGATCTTGAGCGGATCGGAACCGGGGTCGCTTTGCAGCTCTTGGTTCTGGATTCGCTGGAGCACGCTCGAGTCGAGGCACTGATCGAGGACGATCTCCTGGAGGTTGAGGATCGCCCGGTAGATCGGGTAGTCCGTCCCGCCGAAAAAGTAGTATCGGCTGTCCTGCCACGACTCGGTGATCAGCTTGCGGAGCAAGGCTGGCGAGAACTGGAACGCCTTGTCGGCGAGGATCTGGTCGATCAGCATCTTCAGCGCCTCGCGCTGTTTGACCCCGCTGACCGGGGTGATGGGATCGCGCGCCTTCTCGGTTCCCTTGAAGTCGCGGTTGACCGACTGCCCGCCGATGTATTCCGAGGCGAGATACGCCCCGTTGCCGTACTGGCTGATGCATGAGCTGAAGGCGCTGTGAAGTCGGGCCCACGATTCGTTATCGTGGACAACTTTCTGGTCGAGATCCTTCAGCAGCTCGGCAGCCATGGCGATTCGCTGCTTGCCGTAGGCCAGGGTGTCATTGGTCAGGTCGTAGGTATTGATCTGCGGATCGTTATCAAAGAAGTCATCGTCGGTCCCGAAGGCGAGGTCGGGGTCAGACGACTTGGCCGCGATCTTCTTGAGCTCGGCGGCCTCGTCTCCTTCCACCGGCTTGTAGGCGTACTCGATGGCCCAGCAATCATAGGGGCCGATCGTGGTCGAGGCGTAGTCGCCCTGCCTCTGGCCCTTGGGGGCGATGTTGATCGGGTTGTAGTCCATCACGCTGCCGGTCATCCCCTTGACCCGGGTGACGGAGGTGTCGTTGATCTGGTCGGGCCGGAGCATGGTGCTGGCCTTGAAATTATGCCTCAGGCCCAGCGAGTGGCCGACCTCGTGCATCACGACTTCCTTGATCGCCTGGCCGAGGAACTCCTCGGGGAGCTTGGGCTCCTTGTCCTTGTCTTTGTCTTTGTCGGTCTCGGCCAGCATGCCCAGGACCAGTGAGGCGAACCGCATTTCACTCGCCCTGGCGGCCGAATAGTTGCAGGTGGTGAAACGTCCCTGGCTCATGCGGCGGAAGAGATGAGCCTGGACCGGATCCCAGCCGGAGGGAACCACGTCAAGGGCCATGGCACCTGCCCCGCCACACGATGGTGCGGTCGCGCCCTGATTGGCCAGCAGCGCCCTATCGAAAGCCGCGGCCCGGCGGGTGCCGGGAGGGGGCACGGGGAGCCCGTAGCCCTGCTTGATCGCCATGATCGGGCTGATGACCTCGCCCATGGCCAGGGGCACGACCTCACCGGACGTGCCGGCACCGGCGCCCGTCGGCGTCGGCACGCCGACCAGGAACGCATACTCTTCCTTCCAGCTCTTGATCCAGCTCGCGTCGAAGATCACGTCGCCGTCGATCATCTCGCCGGTCATCGGGTCGCTGCGCAGTCCTGACATCGCGAAGGTCGAGCCCGTCGTGATCCAGCGCAGGGTGCAGTAGTTGATGTCCTCCGGCTCGAAGTCATCGCGCTCGTTCTGCCACCGCACGGCCAGTGCGTCGAGATAGCCGATCTTCTCGAACGCCTTGTTCCATTCGAGGATTCCCTGTTGCACGTAGGGCCGGTATTCGACCGGCACGTTGTCCTCGATCCACCAGACGATCTGCTTCTTGGGAGGCGAAAGCTTGGCCTTGGGATCGGCCTTTTCGAGCCGCCAGCGGTTGATCATTCGCCTGGAATCCGTGTCGGGGTCGGGATTGCCGTAGTCGGTGACGGCGTTGAGGAAGTGCCCCACCCGGTAGTCGGCCGTCCGCGTGTGATAGCCGGGGTCGGGGGCCTTGCACAGGCTGTAGTGGATCACCATCGTGATCCCCCGGCTGTCGATGATCGGCGACGAACCCCCGAAGAAGTAACGGTAACGGCCAAAGCCGCCGGAGAACGTCGCCTCGACCTGAATCTCGACGTTGTTGGGGTAGGCCCGGATCTTGAACCAGCGCGAGCGGTTCCGATCCAGGTTGCCGCAGCCAACCTCGGCGAAGTCGGTCAGGAAGATATCGGCGAAGTCAATGACAAGCGCGCCGCCGTTGGGGCTGATGCTCAGGATCGGCAACGCCATCAAGACCGAGTCCGTATAGTTCTGCTTGACCGCCTTGTCCAGGGGCGTGCCCGAGGGTGCGGTGAAGTGGATGTTCTTGCGGAGGACCTGAAGCTTGTCGTCCACCCGGCGGAACATCAGCACCCACTCGTCGCCGAAATTGAGTGGTCTACCCGCGCTGACCGAGCCGCGGGCGATCACGATCGGCGCCAGGATCGGCTGCTCGAGCTGGTTGGGCTTGATCTCGGCGTAGAGGTGCTGTTCCTTCTCATGGAGCGTGATGAACCCGTCGTACTTCTTGGAGTCCTTGGTCAGCTCGTTGAAATCCTGGAGCTTCTTGGGCTCGCCAGGCTTGGCGGCCGCTTTCTCCACCGCGTGAATCTCCGGGCCTGGCGGCACGGCCGCCCCGGCCGGGTTCTGCGGCTCAGAACCCTGGCCTGCCGGCAGCGGAACGCTTCCCAGGGCGACCAGAATCGCCCCGGACAGAAGCGCCGGCAACAGTCGCTTCATCATTCGTGTTCTCCTCGTTGTCCGACTCATCTCGGTCTGCGATAGGAAGCATGCGAGGCGTGCCAAGGTTCGCCGAGATGCCACTTTTTTCTCATTCCCCGCATGTCGCATTTTCGTTAAACTCGATGACTCTGACAAGAGTCATGCGAATTTTTTCATTGCCGGGTCGGATGCGGTGAAAGCCTCTTTTGTGACGAGTTTCGCGGTTTCGGCCGTGCTACAATGGAGCTTCAGCCGATGGAAGCGATCGAGCCTTCCGGCACCGATCCCCTCGGCGGATCGCACGGGACAGATCTCGATGAGTCTGCGATGATGAACATAAGATATGGTGTTGCCCTATCGTGGATCGGGCCGGCGGCGATTTTCCTGGCGCTCGGCTTATCGCCAGGCTGTGGTGGCGGAGGCGCCGCGCTGCCCGCCCTCAATCCGGCCGTCCGGACGATCCGCCTGACCAGCCCGGCTTTCGCCGAGGGAGGCAAGATCCCCCGGGAGTTCACCTGCGACGGTACGGACAGGTCCCCGCCCTTGGAATGGTCGGGCGTTCCTCAAACTGCCCGCTCGCTGGTCTTGATCTGCGACGATCCCGATGCACCGGGGGGAACATGGTCGCACTGGGTACTCTACGACCTGTCGCCCAGCATCACGTCTCTCGACGAGGGAGTCGCGGCCGATCTCGTGGCGACGCTCGAGCCAAGGACCGACGTCAAGCAGCCAAGGCTCACCGTCATCCAGGGCAGGAACGATTTCGGCAAGATCGGTTACGGAGGTCCCTGCCCACCGTGGGGAGTCCATCGCTATTTCTTTCGCCTCTACGCGCTCGATCAGCGAACCGGGCTGGCACCGGGCGCGACCCGTACGACGGTGTTCAAGGCCATCGAAGGGCACATCCTGGCCGAGGGGCATTTGATGGGCAAGTACGCCCGGTGATCGTGAACGACGAAGAGGAATCGGAGAGTTGCTCTTGTGAAGGTGCTTTTTCTTCATGGCTGGACATCGGTGCCGGGCGGCGTGAAGCCGACCTATCTCGCCGGGTGTGGCCACACCGTCATCAACCCGGCGCTGCCCGATGAAGACTTTGCGGCAGCCGTCAAGATCGCCCAGGCCGAGTTTGACAGGCACCAGCCCGATGCGGTGGTCGGCTCGTCACGCGGCGGAGCGGTGGCCATGAACATCCAGGCTGGGTCGGTCCCGCTTGTGCTCCTCTGCCCCGCCTGGAAGCGCTGGGGCAGCGCCACGTCGGTCAAGCCGGGCACGGTGATCCTTCACTCCGAGGCCGACGACGTGGTGCCGATCGCCGACAGCCGCGAGCTGCTGACCCGCAGCGGCCTGCCGCAGTCGGCACTCCGCGTGGTCGGGACCGATCACCGCCTGGCCGACCCCGCGCCCCTGGCCGCAATGCTTGCGGCGGTGGAAAGTGTGGGACCGCAAGGCAGCTCGTCTCAATCGTGACCCTGGGCGATCGCCCGCAGGCTCTCGACGACTCGGTCCACCTACCGCGCGTGGGACCTGCGTCCCGCCTGGGCCGTCGAAATAGGCCACGGGAAACCCCTCATGCCGCCGCTCGAGTGCCGGGAACGCGGCGCGGATCTCGTCGGTGGATGCCACGCGCGATTCCTGTAATCTTTCATTCAAAGGGAGCATACGGTTAATCTCGAAGAATGCAGCAAGGCGCCGCGGTGGGGCTTCCTCGTGCCCGATTCCGGCGTCCGGGCTCGCACCTCGAGCCAATCATCTGATTCAAGTTGGATGGTATCATGGTGAGCTTTGCGTTACGAGGCAAGACAAGACCGGAGAGAGACCATGATCTGTGCCGCGGTGACCTACGTGATCAAGCCTGGCCATGAGGAAGAGGCTGCCGAGCTGTTCCGAACGCTGACCCAGCACACCCGCGCCGAGCCTGGCTGCCGGATGTACCTGGCGCATCGGTCGACGACCGATCCCCGCCGGTTCTTTCTCTATGAGCAATACGCCGATCAGGCCGCTCTCGATGCCCACCGCGCGGCACCGCACTTCGAGCGATACGTCAAGGAGGGCCTCTTCCCCATCACCGAGAGCCGCGCGCCGGAGCTCTTCGAGCCGCTGACCGACTGAGCCGCGTTGCTCGAGAATGTGTGGGCGAGGTTTCCGCCGGGCCGCTTGCGCACGCATCATGAGAACTCCATCGAGGACAAGCTGACGCAGACGATCAGCCCGCCGGTCCGTCAGGGGCCTATCTCGCTACACCCGGCCCCAGGCCCCAGGTACCGCCACCGGCTTGTCGGCTCACGCGACCACCACTCGGTTCCGTCCGGAGTCCTTGGCACTGTAGAGGGCATTATCCGCGCGTTTGAAGAGGGATATCAGCGTATCGTCCGGTTTGAGCGTCGAGACGCCAAAGCTGGCGGTGACCGGCCGGGGGATCGGCGGGATAGTCTCCTCTCCGAATCGTGTCCTGATACGTTCGGCACAGTGGACCGCGCGCTCGGTGTCGGTTTCCGGCATCAACACGACGAATTCCTCGCCGCCGAACCGTGCGGCCAGATCGATCCGGCGGAGCTGTCCCTGGATGACTTGAGCGAAGGCACGGATCACCGCATCGCCGACGTCATGCCCGAATTCATCGTTGACGTGCTTGAAATGATCGATATCCGCTATCATCAGTGCGAATTCGACCCCGTAGCGCTGCGCCCGGGCGTACTCCGCCACGATCACCTCGTCGAGCCTCCGGCGGTTTGCAATCCCGGTCAACTGGTCGGTCTGGGATAGCGCACGGATCTCCTCCTCGCGCCGTTTGAGCTTGTTGTGAGCGGAGAGCAACTCGCGTTGTGCCTGCGCCAGCTCATTGGAGAGCTGGATGACCTTGTCGTTGATGCGTTCCAGTTCCTCGATGTCAAATTCGGCGACGAGCAGCAGCAACTGGCCGCAGCGCGACACGGTGCCTCGCAACGACCGCGTCCGGCCGTCAGGATCACCGATGGTCAGGAGGCCGTCGTAGGACGGTTCCCGCCCCGACCGGGACAGTTCCACCAGTTGGGGGAACCTGGGCGACAGGAAGTAGCGCGCGATGTCTGGCCTGCCCTGGAGTCCCACCGCCTCCGGCAGCAGGCGGATGAACCCCGCGTTGGCATCGCAGAGGCAGCCGGACGGGTCGATCTCGGCGAGCGCGACGGCGGTCGTCCTCCTCAAACCCGCGATGATCAGCGGCGGGTCGATCATGGCGACGACACCAGTTGGGCCGCGGCTTCCATGGCCGACCTCGCGTCCGGGCCGGTCGCGTCGGCCCCGAGCATCGTCGCCAGGGGCGAGAACTGGTTGATCGCCAGCCCGCCCAACAGCACCGCGGGGCGTGCCTCATCCAATTCGGCGCGGAGACACGCGATCGCCTCCCGCGCCGATCGCAGATGATGCGGCATCGACGCCGACAGCCCCACCAGGTTCGGACGCTCGTCGCGGACCAGTTGCACCAGCGATCGGGTCGGGGTGTCCGCGCCGAGGTAACGGACGTCCCAGCCCGCCAGCTCCAACGCGTCGGCCACGATGCGCAGCCCAACGGCATGCTGGTTGCCTTCGACGCCCGCCAGCACGACACTCCGGTCATTGGGCGGCTCAGGTTTCTCGGAGGCGAACTCCCGGGCCAGGAGGCTGTTCACCATGGCCGTCGCCAGGTGCTCCTGCGCGACCGAGACCCGATTGTCTTGCCATCCCCTCCCGATCCGATACAGGGCCGGCTGGACGAGGTGCAGTTCCGCGTCGAGGAACCCCTGGCCATGGCGCGCGACCTCGCGGAAGATGTTCACTGTTGTCCGCTGGTCGCCGCGGACCAGCGCCGCTTCGAAGGCGTCGCACTCCCCGCAGGACTCCGGCATGAAACGCTCGTAGGGGGGGACGTAGTTGGAGGGATCGCGCAGCGCCGTCATGGCGGCGTTCAACGCCACCACGACGGGCTCCGCGTCCTCGCCGGGCAGGCGGGCGGTGAAGAACTCCGTCAGCCAGTCCAGGGAGAGGGTGAGATGCTCCGCGGGGATGCCGCGCGTCTCCAGCACGACCGCGAGCCACCGCACGTAATCGACGAAGGGTTGGAGAATCCCGAACTCCAGTGCGGGTCGGAGGAACTCCAGGTGGTAGCCGATATCTTCCCTGCACGCCGCGCGGCCGCGCTCCCCGAAGGTCCCGTAGGAGGCCGGTGAGATCTGGTCGAACCGGCCGACGACCGCCTCGACGGCCTTGTCCTGCAGCGAGAGGAAACGCCGCAGGCCATCAGGAGTCGCAATCGGGCTCGGTTCCTCGTGCCTGTCCATGTTTCACCCGTCAGCTCGTGATGTGCTCAAAAAATTCGATCGCGACACTCCCCGGCACCAGCTTCAACCCCTTGGGAATCCCCGCGTGCGACTCGTGATAAACATGACTGCGGTGCCAGGCGCGGTAACTCTCTTCATCGGTCCAGAAAGTGATCAGGCGGATTTCCTCCGCACACCCCTTGGTGCTGATGACGTCCATGCGGATGAAACCCGGCGCCTCATCAGCCAGGTGAGGCCGGTTGCGAAACGCCTCATGCACAGCGGCGGCCATGCCGTTGGCGATGCGGAAGCGGCTCATCGCGACGAACTTCGATTTCGCCCCGGTCATGAATCCTTCCTCGGCCCCGTCGGAGCCCGTAGGGAGCTGCACTCCAAGCGCGATTCTCCGTTGAGCAGTCGTCACATGCAATGTATGCAATGAAGTTCCAATAGCCAACAAGTTTTCGCGACAACGGATTGTTCGGCCTACCCCAGGCAAGGCCGCCTTCACAATCGCCAGGATGCCAGGCTTGATCGCCTCGGGCAGATCCAACCAGACGGCCACCACGGCGGCCACCCCCCGTTTGGTAGCCATCAGGAAATGCCTGGTGTACGCGTGTCGCCAATAATCGCGCCCTAGTGTTTCAGGCAGAGAGTGAGGCCAACGCTCATCCGGGAAAGCCCGGGCAAGACCGATTTCGAGACGGAGAATTATCCATGGTGGGACAGAAATACGAGGAAGGGTTAAGGGTCGCCGAGATGCGATACCGATCCTTCTACGAGAAATCAGGCGACGCCCTCATGACCCTCGATCCGTCTTCAGGGCTGTTCACTTTCGCCAATCCGTCCGCGATCGCGATGTTCGGCGCCCGAGATGAGGCGGACTTCGTGTCGCGAGCCCTGTGGCAATACTCGTCTGTGCGACAGCCAAACGGCCGTGATTCCGCCGAGCTGGCCAGGGAAATTATCGAAACGGCTGGCCGGGAGGGCTCCCGCTGCACCGAGTGGACATGCGCGAAGATCGACGGCACGGAGTTTCCCGCCACCATCCTCCTGATCCGGTTCGAGTGCGCTGGAGAGACGATTCTCCAGGCGACGGTCAGGGATATTACCCTGGAAAAGCGGACGGAGGAGGAGTCGAGACAGCTCTTTGCCGACCTGGCCCGTTCCAACAAAGAACTGGAACAGTTCGCCTACGTCGCTTCACATGACCTGCAAGAACCACTGCGCATGGTGTCGAGCTATACCCAGCTCCTGGCCCGGCGCTATAAAGGGCGATTGGACGCCGACGCCGACGATTTCATCGCTTACGCCGTCGATGGCGCATACAGGATGCAGAGGTTGATCAACGACCTGTTGGCTTACTCCCGCGTGGGTACGCGTGGCAAGGAATTCGAGCCTACCGATTGCTCGGCCTTTTTTGATCAGGCGCTCGCCAATCTCAAGGTGACGATCGAGGAGAGTGGCGCGGTGGTGGACCGCGGCCCGCTACCAACAGTGATGGCCGATAAACTGCAGATCGGTCAGTTGCTTCAAAATTTGATCGGCAACGCCATCAAGTATCACGGTGACGAGCCGCCCCGGGTGCATGTCTCGGCAGAGCAAAAGGGAAATGAATGGGTCTTTTCCGTCCGCGATAACGGCATCGGCATCGATCCCCAATTTGCCGAGCGCATCTTCGTGATCTTCCAGCGCTTGCACAACCGAGAAAAATATCCCGGCACAGGCATCGGCCTGGCCATCTGCAAGAAGATCGTGGAGCGTCACGGTGGGCGTATCTGGCTTGAGTCGCAAGTCGGGAGCGGCGCCACATTTTACTTCACAATCCCCATGGGAAAAGGAGATCCTCTCCAAAGCATGTGGGTAGAAAAACGCGCCCGAGCCCGTCACAGGCCCTAGTTTTCAAGAGAGTTCCGACTTCCCCGTTGAGGAAAAGACCCGGAAAAAACCATGAGCGAGACAGCGTTTAGCAGGCCTTTTGAAATTCTCCTGGTGGAAGACAACCCCGGTGACGTACGCCTGACCCAGGAAACCTTGAAGGATTTCAAAGCGCTCAACAATCTGAACGTGGCCGGCGACGGGGTCGAGGCCATGGCGTTTCTACGCCGCGAAGGCAAGTACGTCAATGCATCCCGTCCGGACCTCATCCTCCTGGACCTGAATCTGCCGAGGAAAGATGGCCGTGAAGTGCTGTCGGAGATCAAGGTCGATGAGCAGTTGAAACGCATCCCCGTGGTCATCCTGACCACCTCGAGCGCCGAAGAGGACATCCTCAACACGTACGACCACCACGCGAACTGTTACATCAAGAAGCCGGTTGATCTGGACCAGTTCAGCGCGGTGGTGAAATCCATCGAGTCATTCTGGTTCACGACAGTGAAACTGCCACCGCAATAGGAGAAGGCCATGTCATCTGAACCCATTCGAGTGTTGCTGGTTGAAGACAATTTGGGCGATGCGCGCCTGCTGTACGAGGACATGGAGGAAGCTCTGCCTGGGCAATTCCAGATGACCCACGTCAGGCAGCTTAGCGAGGCGCTGGAATACCTCTGGAAAGAGCCCTGCCACGTGGTTCTGCTGGATCTGGGGCTGCCGGATAGTCACGGCATCGACACCCTTGTCCTGACGCGGGCGCAAGCGCCCGACGTGCCAATTGTGGTACTCACGGGTTTCCAGGACGAAGCGCTGGGGGCTCAGGCACTGAAGGAGGGGGCGCAGGACTATCTGGTCAAGGGGCAGGTGGATAGCAAGCTGCTGGCGCGCTCCATGCGCTATGCCATCGAGCGCAAGGCCGTGGCCGTGGCGCTGATCGGGCAAGGGGTCGCTCTCGCCAAAGCGGGGGTGCTGCGACGCTCGCGACGGCGGCTGATAGCAGCGCATGAGCGGGTGCGCCGGGACATTGCGACTCAACTACATGATGACGTGCAAGAAAAGCTCTTTGTCTTGAAGGGCCACCTGCAAGAGCTTTTGAACGGGATCAGCTCCGCGTCGGAAGCAACTCGGCTATTCTGCAATGTGATCGACAGGCTGGACCGGAAGATCGAGCGACAAGTGGGCGTTCTCAGCCGTCAGCTCTACCCTTCAACTCTCAGTGCTGGGCTCATCCCGGCCTTTCAGTCCTTTCGCGATCAGTTTGAAGCGGCTCTGACCATTGATATAGAGCTGGATGAAGAGCTTGTGAAACAGGAGCAGGCCGACTGTAACTTGCTTCCCGAGCAGGTGGGTCTGGCAGCGTACCGCATCGCCGAAGAAGCCCTGGCCAACGTGGTCAAGCATGCAAACGCCAGCAAGGTCATCGTGCGGCTGGACTCGTCTCGAGAAGGTTGGTTACGTCTCACGGTGCGGGACGACGGCCAGGGCTTCGATGTGCAAGACCCCCCTCACGGACTGGGACTGGGAACAATGCAAGACTACGCTGAGGCCCTGGATGGAGAATGTTCGGTCCACAGCGATCCAGGCGTGGGCACGGAGGTTACGGCCGTCCTCCCGCTCTCACAGCCTGACGCGGCGCAGCTAGTGGCTTCGGAAAAAGGAGACAACCGATGGACATGCTGAAAGAGACCTGCCCCTGGTGCCGTAAAGACGTCCAGGTGGAAGCCGGGCGCGAGCGCCGCTACACCTGCTCCAGGTGTCAAAAGGACTTCACTTACACTCCAGATCTTGCTCGGGCGAAGGAAACATCGCCAGCCCCGCCAGCTCAGGTAGTAGCCCAGGTAGCAGCCGCTCCACCCTCGGACTTCGTGGAGACACCCTCGGTCAAGGACCTGGTAGACCGCACTTTGGCCTACATCAAGGATGGTTTGCACGTTCATCTGTGCGGTCCGGCAGGCAGCGGCAAGACCACC
>JBAUOX010000009.1:0-1521 GCA_049579985.1 Isosphaeraceae bacterium
CGCCGGCACCCGGCGTCACGTCGCCTGCCGCCGGCAGCGGTCAGCCTATTCCCGGCATTCCGGTCGCCCCCGCCCCCGCGGCAGCCAGTGCCGATCAGCCGCAGACCAGTGCAGGGCCCCAAGCCACGCTGGAGCAAAGTGACCGGGAAGACAACATCGCCCGCCAGCAGCTCACCAGCGACGTCGAGCAGCGGCTCCAGGCGGCACGCAATCTGGTTGCCTCGGGGCAGCCCGAGGCCGCACTGACCAATCTGCGACTGGCGCAAAATTACGTTCGCTCCGCGACCAACGTTCCCGAGAGCGTCCGCTCGGCCCTGGACAAGCGAATCCAGGCCCAGATGCTCACCACGGTTCGTGACGAAGAGCGAATCGTCGCCGAGCGTGCCGAGCAGCAGCGACTGCAGGCGGCCTCCGAGCAGCGTTCCCGCGCCGTCTCCGAGTTCATGACCAACCAGGAAACCATCAAGGCGATGATGACCCAGTTCGACCTGCTCATGGACCAAGGGATCTACAACGTCCTGTACGGTGGCGGCTACGGCAACATCACCGCGGCGGCGGCCCCGTTCTACTCGGCCCGCGTCCTCGCTCAGCATGCCCGTGCGCTCATGCGGCGGGGAACCTTGCCCTACAGCGACTGGGATCCCGCTCCGTACGCCGGCATGTTCACCTCGATGACCATGGGCTTCCTTTTCCAGGAGCTGCAATTCCGACAACTCCAGTCGTTCCGCTACTTGCTGACCATGCAAGATGTCACCCGAGCGGGCGTACCCTTCCCGGACAATCAGTACATCGAATATCCCGATGCCGAGGTTTGGCGAGCCTTATCCGAGCGACGGATCGCCCGGTACGGCAAGGCCGTCGATGTCTTCGAGCGCGACGCCAAGACCAAGTCGATCCAGGCCAAGCTCGACCAGCCGATCGCGATGTCGTTCCCCAACGACACTCCGCTGGAAGACGTCCTCAAATATATCAAGACGGCAACCCAGGACGCCAACGACCCGGGCATCCCGATTTACGTCGATCCCCTGGGCCTGCAAGAGGCCGACAAGACCTTGACCTCGAACGTCTCGATCGACCTGGAGGGCGTTCCTCTCAAGACGACCCTGCGGCTGTTGCTCAAGCAGCTCGGCCTGACCTACACGGTCAAGGACGGCTTCTTGATGATCACCTCTCAGGAATCCGAAGACCAGCAGACCGAGATCCGCGTCTACCCGGTGGCTGACCTCGCGATCATCCCGCTCTCGCTCATAATGGGCGGCGGCATGGGCGGCGGTATGGGCGGCATGGGCGGCGGTATGGGCGGCATGGGCGGCGGCATGGGTATGATGTCGGTCCCTGTCGAGCCGCAGTCCCAGGACCCCGCCAGCGCCTATATGGAAAAAAAAAGCAACTAGACCAGCTTGATCCTGGATCATCCTCTTCCAAGCTGCGTTCCACCTCGCGGGACCAGGCTGGTCAAGCACCGGCCGGTCCCGCGTCTCGTTCGCCGGCGGCCGATGGGCCGGTCGTTAAATCAAGGCC
>JBAUOX010000010.1:0-4325 GCA_049579985.1 Isosphaeraceae bacterium
CCCGCATCGCCCAGGGACGATGGGCCAGGCCCGAGGACATGGCGGGCACCGCCGTCTGGCTGGCCAGCTCTGCCAGCGACACTGTCACCGGCGTGGCCATTGCCGTGGACGGCGGTTACTCCGCGGCACTTTGATGAATGCCAGCCACCCTGTCGCGGGCTTTCATTCGTCAGCTTGAGGGGCTTCCGACGCCGCCTCCGAATCGGGCACGACCCGGCCGATCAACTCGAGCTCCAGCTTCTGGTTGAACGGCAGCTTCATGGCGAACGGCTTCAGCGGCATCATGAACTGGAGGTTGGGGAAAGTGAACTGGGGCAGCGTGTTCGGTTTGAACAGGCCCTTGGCCAGCTCGAACGCCGTCTTGGTGGCTCTGATGTCCGCGGATGCGGCGGGTGTGCTGGTCGGATTGGCGGCCGGGGCGGTGTTTCGCTGCGGCTTCTTCGACTGCGGGCTGGGCCGAGGCTCGGACGAATCGCCGGGCGAGGGGTCGGCCTTCTCTTCGTCCGGCAGTGGGGGAGGCTCGGCTGGCGTGCCGTTGGCATGAACGCCCTGGGGCAGCGATCGGCTGGGAATCGCCGGGATCGCCAGCCGAGGAGGACTGACGGCCACTCGCGGCAGCGACCGAGGCATTTCCAGGGTCTCGGGACTGGTCGACGCGGTCGGCAGCGCGACCTCCTCGGCGGTGATCAACGCCAGTCGTTCCCGAACCACGGCCTTGCCGTCCTTGTCGGCGACCGTGTGCGGGCCGAAGCCGACCAGCAAGAGCTCATCCCGAGGAATCAGCCACTCGCCGCCGATCTCCGCATGGCCGATCTCGGGGATCTGCACCTGGGCCGAACGAGTGGGGCTCCACGTCGCTTTCTCGGCAGGGGAAGGTGCCGCCTGCGATCCATGGCACTCCGCGGCGTTCGCCTCGTCATCGGCAGTGCAGGATTCTTCGCCGTCGGCATGCAATCCCGCCTTGTTCGTTTCCGCTTCCGCGGCTTTCGCATGGCCTGCTGCCGGGCACGTCGTGGCGCAGCCCGCGACGCTCTTTGCGTGCTGGGTGCAAGCGATGTCCTGGACGGTGATCATGTTGATCGAGATGGGCTGATTGAAGACCTCTTTGAACGAGAGAGGTTCGTTGAAGAAGAAGGTCGCTTCATCGGCGGTCAGCGTCGTGGTGCCGTTCGCATCCAAAGCGACAAAGTCGTGTACATGTTTGATAATCGAGACAGTCGCCGGGCATCCCGCCGGCTCGACCTTGCCGCTCGTCACAGAGGCGGTTGCCGGGGCGGGAACATTGAGCGTGTGAACCGAGCGAATATCGGTATCTTCGATCATGAGCTGAGCCAGAACTCCTTGGTCGATGCTGCGGCCCGCGATGGTCGCGGTCATCCCTTCGCGGACGGTCTCGGTCGTCTGCCGGGGCGGCGAGCCCTGGCCTCTCCAGGCAACCTGGGTCACGAAGGGATGGTTGTTCCGGATGGTGAAGTGGGCTGGAGCCTGGGAGAACGCCGAGACCCTGGGAGGCGTCACGACTTCCTTCGTGGTCCCCTCGGGCAGCGTCTTGAAGAAGTCCCGAGGCGCGGTCCAGACAGTCACTCCGCCGCGGCTGGCAACTGGCTTGAGACCGCGGCCGGCCGCCTCTCGCCACTGGAGACCGTGCACCTCGACGACCTGGAATTGATAAATGATCTCCGGCCCATCCGCTTTCGGCTCTGGCGCACCGGCAAAACCCACCAGCACCATCGCGAGCCATTCCAGCGCGATGCTCATGTGACGACCTCCGTTTCGTCCGTTCGAACTGCGGAATTGCGGAATTGCGTGAGGGTCCACGACCGGGACCCGGGTTCGGCCGGGATGATACGCCTGTTGGTCCCGGACGTCAATCGCGGCCGTCGGAGGGCGCGACGAAAAACTTGAGTGATTCTGGCGGCGATCGCCGGAAGCGAAAATTTTAATGCGTCAAGTCCGGATGCGGGCCGGAGCTGCTGTCGTCCTGAGGACTCTGCTGGCGGCCCTCCTCGTCGCCAGCCTGCTCGACAAAAAGAATGCCATCCTGGTCCGGTTTGTCCTGCTCCTGCTCCTCGAACACGACGCCCTCGCGGCTCACGCTGTCAGGATAGTCGGAAAAGCCGCGCCGGGGACGGCCGACTTCGGTCTCGAATCGACTCAGACATGCGTGGAGCAACACAAAGGCCGAGACACCATAGAACGCAAGGCTGAACACGCCGGTCATGAAGATAGTTGTCCGGCTTGGCTCATAGGTGCGGGGTGGATCCCGCAAGAACTCCTCGATCTCGCCGAAGGAAAACGGTGCGGCAGTCACGATCATCGGAGTGACTCCCGCGGTGAACAGGATACTCCCGGGCCCGTTCATGGCCGGCGTGCAGCAGAACAGATAGCCTCCGTTCAGGAACACGAGAATCGCGATGCTCGCCGCGATGGCCCGGGCCGAACTCTTCGTTCGCAACGAGAGATAGGTGCCCAGAACGGCGATGAACGTGAGGTCGATCGAGGTCGCCACGATCGCCAGGAGAAACCCCAGAGGGTGCACCGCGCCGCAGATCAAGCCGATGAGCCAGACGAAAAGCAAGGCGGCCAGAATGCCGCGAACTCGCCACAAGGCCCCCAGGATCTTCCCGGTGAGGATTTCCTGGCCCTCCAGCGGCGTCACCGTCAGGCTGGTCCAGGCATCCTTCTCTCGTTCCATCGTGATTCCGGTCGCGGCCCCAGCTCCCAGCAGCAGTGCCATGAGCACGTAGAGACATGCCGTCAGAAATCTCACGCCGGCACTCAGGACGTTGCGGGCGGCTTGGGTTCCCGTTGACCCATAGCCGTAGTCCAGAACCTCCTGGAACGCGGGGATGCCCGCGAAATAGGCCCAGTATCCCAGACCTCCCACGGCGGCGACGGCCAGGCAGATCAGGCACGCCGTTCGGAAGAGACTCGGGCTGCAAACCGTTCCGCTGCACTCTTTCCAGATCATGGGGGCATCGCCGCAAGGCCGGCGCGCGAACAGACGGCGAGGCTGAGGGACCCTCCGCGAACCCAGCCAGCGCAGACCCCGAAGCCGCGAGCCTTGCTCCACCGGTCGCAGCCGCACCGTGGACCAGGCAAGCAGCAAAGTCCCTTGAAGAAGCTGAAGCCCGATCAGCCAGGTCACCACCTGAAGGACGCCGCTGCCGGAGCCGCTCAGCCATACTGAGCTCCGAGAGAGCAAGACGACCGGGCTGCTGCCGACGACCCATTCCGTGATCGGACGGGCTTCCGAGGTGAGTCGGCCCAGTGTCCCACCCGCCGATTCGCAGAGCCATTCGACCAGCGGCAGAAGAAGCCATGCCAGCTCGATCAGATAAGTCCGCAAGATGGCATCCCGGGGCCGCGGCGAGAACGTCGAGACAAAAATCGACGCGCCGGCCAGCAGGTACAGTGTCGAGAATGAGCTCCCATACCAAAGCCAGACGTCGGCCGGATCGATCCCGCCAAGAAACAGCGCAATGCTGACGACCGGCAGCCCCACGGCGACCAGGACGACCAGGTTCACCAACCGGGCAGCCAGCTTGCCCAGGACGATCTCGGCCCCGCTGAGCGGGCTTGCCAGCAGGTACGAGAGCACCTTTCGCTGGCGATCCTCGGCAATCGTCCCCGCCACGAACGCCGGAGTCAGAAGGAGAATGACAATCGCCTGCAGGCAAACCACGTCGCCGAAGAGCTTCATGCCAATCTCGGCAAGCTCTCCGGAAGTGTATTCCTGATTGGCGTCGGACGGAGATGCGTAGGATTCCCAACGGCTGGTTGACTGAATCACGAGGTAGAGCAGGAAGAAGCCCAGCGCGGTTCTCAGCGCGTACGATCGCCGGCGCCGCGCAACGGTCCGCAACTCGTGGAAAAAGACGGGTCCTGGCAACATCGGTGGTTCGAGAGACCTCGAAGGGAGCAGAGGAATTCCCGCCAGGTGAAGGATCGTGTCAGCCTCGCCTCGCCCTACCGACATGAGGCGGCGCCCATCCCTGCCGGCGACGGAATTCCACGATCGCTCTTCCGCGTGGCCGGTTCAAGCCCTACTTTTCGATCGACTCGCATCAACCCCAGATCGCGCCGCACGTTGATTCCTTGCAGGGCGTCTCTTAAGATAACGTAAGTTCCTGGGAGCTGACTCATTGCCCGATGCGAACCGGACGAGGGACACGCCCTGGAAATAAGGCCGGGGCAGCGGGCGAGGACGCGGGGAGATCAGTCGCATGGCCACGGACACGAGGCTCAAGGAGTCGCTCCCCGCAATCACCGAGCGGATTGTCGAGACCTATGAGGAATGCGGGGCGATCCATCACCTGGGTCAC
>JBAUOX010000011.1:0-2617 GCA_049579985.1 Isosphaeraceae bacterium
GGGGTTGGCCGCTGTCATTCCTGTCGCTCTCTTCGCAGTCTGCTACCTCACATCGGTCAGGTTTCGAGAACTCGTCTTGTCCCTGGACTTGCGAATACTCACCGTGGCTCAAACTTGGCGAGTCGGAGGGATCGTGTTTCTCATCCTGTATCAACACGGGGCCTCGCCAGGAGCTTTCGCCGTCCCCGCAGGGTGGGGAGACATAGCCATTGGGATCACTGCGCCGGTCGTCGCTTGGTACTGGAAACGTCCCTTCCCGTTCAAGACGTTCATCGTCTGGAATGTGCTGGGGAGCCTCGACTTGGTGATGGCGGTGAGCCTTGGGGTTCTCGCCTCGGCAACCCCCGTGGGCGTCTTGGCCGGGGACGTGACCACCCGACTCATGGGCCAGTTCCCTTTGAGCTTGATCCCGACGTTTTTCGTGCCCTGCTTCTGATCTTGCACCTGATCTCTTTGAGCCGTGTCCGAAAAGGACTCGCCTGACGGAGCCTTCGACATCAGTGATTCGCCGAGGCTGCTGGTGGCTTTCGGCAAGTGCTTTCTGTCGTGAGAGTGGCACGGGCCTGGCGGAACAACTCGGATGCCCCGCTGTATTTCCTCTGCATCCAGTACCGGGCTGACAGCATTCTCCAGGGTGGCACGCTCGATGGGCTGAGGGTCGAAGGCGAGCCCTCTTGGTCAAGCCGAATGATTGCTCTGGTAATCTCAGCGGAAAGTTGTCGGCACGGCGATGAACCGAGCCTGTTTCGGGGCAGGACGGCAAAGAAGCGCAGTGGCACGCAGCCCGGTTTGACCACCAGATAACATCCTCTCTCGGAGGGCGGAGCAATGACGACTTCAACTTTCACGACAACCCACGTTCACGTACAAACCGAGAAGATATTTGGCGAGGTCACGAAAGACTTCGAGCGGCAACTCGGCAAGTTCGATCCCACCGTGTTCCAAGCGCTTCGACTCGACGCTGACCGTGCCGATGACGCCAGGGCACGGATCGAGGCGATGGCGGGGAGCAGCGGCTTCATGCTCTTCGGCACCATGGACCACGGGACGCTGCTGTCCATCTTCGGGGTGAAGAAAAAAGCCATTCAGTACATCGTCGGCAACCCGCTCATTGCCGTCCAGATGACCCAGCACAACCTGGCCGCAGGTCTGTACGCCCCATTGCGGGTGCTGGTTTACGAGGATGACCGTGGGAGAACGTGCCTGGAGTACGACGAGCCTTCGTCGTTGTTCGGCCAGTTCAACGACGACCGGATCGTCTCCGTCGCCAGCTCGCTGGACCGGAAGCTGGAGGACTTGATTGCGGAAGCGGTCGGGTAAGGCGGCCTTGAGCTTTATGGCTCAATAGTGCTTCAGGATCAGAAACATCACGAAGGCAACGGCGCTCAAGATCGTTCGTAAGGTATGCAGCCTGCCCCAGCGAAGGAGAAGCCGCTTGGCAAGGGGTGAGTCTTTGTCCAAGGCAGGATCGAGCAACTGCTTGTTCGTCGGCGCAATCACGATCAGCGTAAGGGGGATCACTGCGCCGAGGAGGACGCCACCTGCGGCCCAAAGGAAATGCGACCCGATCAACCATGCCGCAGTACCACTCAGAAAGCCGACGGCCGCTAACGGGGCTTGCATCATCGTCGCCCTTTTGTAGCTGGGGCCGAACTCGGTTACGGCCAGATCCGTGCCACACTGCATCCTCGCAGGATGTTCGACGAAGATGATATAGGTGGCAGCCCCGGCGAACAGGCCAGCCGACAGCGTGGCTAAAAGTTGAAGAGCCGCTTCCATCGGATCGTTCCCCGCAAAGGTCAGAGCGCCTCGAATGACGAGGACTGAGCGCATAGTCTACTGCCGAATCGAGGATCGAGTTTGAGACGGTCGATTGCCTGTGTACTCCATCTGCTGCACTGTCTCCCCGGCTGCTTCCATTCTTAGCAGCCGGGCGGTGAAGCCGAGGTCGCTTTCGGATATTAACTTCTACACCGATCCGGTCACACTTGATTTCGTGCGAACCGACAGCGCATCGCTTACTCTCAAGAGTCATATTACCGACACCGCATCGCCGCGCTAAAGGCCAGCGGGAACCGCCAGCGCCCGCGTGAATAAGTGTCGGTTAATCGTTCATTCGTCGTTCGTGGCTGCCTCCGCGTGGCGGCCTCCAGCAGTTGCCCGGGGACTGGTTTGTAGCCTGAAACAAGGTAGGACGGCCAAAGCTGGGACCATGATCGGGGGCAATTCTCGCTCACGAAACTGAGCGATGCGGTGGCGGTCTGAGACGACACTGGCTATGCGATGATCTGGCGGTCTGGGACGCCATTTGCTGAGCGATGATCTGGCGGAAAAAAGTAAACGATGCGCTGTCGGTTCGCACCTAGTTAAGCATTGAGAAGACACATCCAGCGTAACCGATAGAATACATCTCAGTTCAAGTACTCAGCCAACCGAAGACTCTGCTCTCTCTTGAAATTCGTGTCAATTTCGTTGACCATGTAGCGTATACTTGTCTCCAGTCTCCAGTTGAAACTGGACGAAGTTTACACCATCCCGGAGATTCAACTATGGCGACAACAGCAACCGCTGCACCAGGCAAAACCAGCTTCGTCAAGGAGTTTCTCCAAGGCAATCC
>JBAUOX010000012.1:0-4952 GCA_049579985.1 Isosphaeraceae bacterium
GGATTGCCTTGGAGAAACTCCTTGACGAAGCTGGTTTTGCCTGGTGCAGCGGTTGCTGTTGTCGCCATAGTTGAATCTCCGGGATGGTGTAAACTTCGTCCAGTTTCAACTGGAGACTGGAGACAAGCATACGCTACATCGTCAACGAAATTCACACGAACTTCAAGAGAGAGCAGAGTCTTCGGTTGGCTGAGTACTTGAACTGAGATGTATTCTATCGGTTACGCCAAGACTATCTTCAGATGGCAAGAGTAGGGGGTAAAGTGAATGGTCGTGGTCTTGATGGGGGTCACTGGGTCGGGCAAAACGACAGTCGGCAAGGTCTTGGCACAGGAACTTGGCTGGAAGTTCTGTGACGCCGACGACTACCATCCACCTGAGAACATCGAGAAGATGCGCCTTGGCATCGCTTTGACAGATGAGGACCGCAAGCCCTGGCTCCAGACTCTTGCCAGGCTGATCGACGATGCACGGGACCGTGGCGAGAACATCGTTCTTGCTTGTTCCGCCCTCAAGCATGCCTACCAGGAGTATCTGCGGCATCATCTGGATGTGGTTCGTTACGTCTGCCTCTGTGGACCACCGGAGGTGATTCAGAAGAGGTTGGCATCTCGCACCGGTCACTTCATGAACCCGGCACTGCTGCCGAGCCAGTTCGAGATCCTGGAGCCGCCCGAGGATGCGATCCGGGTGGATGTGACTGGAAGTCCCGAAGAGATCGCAGGTGAGATTCGACGCAGGCTGGGGCAATGATCAAGTCGTCGAAGGATAGGGAGACAGATCATGAACTACGATTTCTTCGCCATCCTTGACCAAGACGTTCCTCATGCGACAGACCCTCTGTTCCAGCACCTCGTCGTCACCTACGCCAGCGAGACCAACAAGACTGCCAGCATGTGGCGAGCGATCCCCGACGACCTCCTGAACTTCAAGCCTCACGAGAAGGTCAACACGATTCGAGCCATCCTGGTCCACCAGATTCTCTCTGAGCGACGGTTCTTCGCTCAGTTCGTCGGCACCGAGGAACCACCTATCGAAGAGCTACTGCCGCCCGGAGATCAGCCCCCCGTGCAAGCCTATCTGGACAAGTACATCATGCTAGCGAGACGAAGGTTACCGCAACTTGCCGAGGCAAGCGCCGACTGGTGGCTAACCGAGATGCCGTTCTTCGGTGGGCTGAAACGGCAGCGAATCTGGACATTCTGGCGGAGGGTCTTGCACACCGGCCACCACCGGACACAGGTCCAGACATGGCTGCGAATGGCGGGTCAGCATGTCCCGGCGATCTACGGACCATCGGGTGATGTGAAGTGGGACGAGGCTGACCCGACGTATTCGCTGGAAGCGGCGGATCGAGTAGTGTGAGGGCTGAGTATCACACGTGTGTCAGATCAGGGCTGGCTTCTGGAGCCTTGCTTTTTCTCCAGGTCGGCTATCGCTGCTTTCCAGTCCTCAAGCTTTCCAAAGCGGATCGCCCTGTCGATGCCGAGATTCTCCAAAAGCATGCCCAGCACGTTGAGACGCTCACGGTCGCTGGCGAAGATCCCACCCACGTACTCGATCTTCTCGGGCGCTCGGTGGGTCCGCTGGTCGAATTCCTCGTGCGACCAACGGCGTCCCTCTCGGCGAATGTCCCAATCGATAGGTTTCATCGGATTGCTCCACCTGAGTAAAGATTCAGCACGCCCTCCAAGTCCTTGCTTGGGTCATCGTCGATCCACATGGACGGTGATCTCCGGGACTTCTGATGGGTGCAGCATGGCTCCAAGGTTTATTCTATCAGTGATCTCTGTCGCCTTGATACAATAGTTCAATAGAGACAGGCATCGACGAACATCTGGTCGGCAGGAGCAAATCATGGCTACTGAACGCCAATCGAATATCAAGGTACTGGAGCGAGGTGACCTCTTCTTCCTTTACCGCCCCAACAGGGACGGGTATGAGCCGGGGGGACTGTTGGACATCCGCCGCTTCTACATGATCCTCCATCCCCAGGGGCAAGAGCGGTTCCGGCTGATCGCCATCGGTAAGAAGAAGCTGCCGGGTTTCGATGATGGTGGCCAGCGGCATTGGGGATTCGTGGACGGCGTGTTCCGCACACCCGAGGAACTCCGTCGAGCAGCGGCGGGAATTCCCAGTCTCATTGACTCCGAGGGTGAAAACCTTCGACCCGCTGGTGAGGGTGTCTATGCCCTCTTCCTCCATGGCAACCACACGCACCTGGCTTATGTCCTGGAGTTACCCCTGATCCCCGGCGAGGTTCAGAAGGCGTTCAACATCAAGCCGGAAGGGCGGTTTGTGATTGCCGTGAAGAACCCCGAGGCGACTTCGCCGCCAGGCGTCGGACTCGAAGATGAACGTCAGCCTGATTTCCCCAGGGGGTTGTGGGCGAGGTTCGGGGATCGCAGGTGGATGTCTGTTGACCCGCCCGAGTTCCTGGATTACGAGCGTGCCGAACTGGTGCTGATCGGCGGTCGGGACGACCTGGGTGAAGACTTGGGTCTCGACTTGAAAGCACACCCCAAGAACGAGGAGACCGCCGAGATATTCAACGACCTACACATGGAGAAGTCCGAGCGAACGATCAAGCCGCTGTTCGAGGGGGTCTGGGAGTGAGCATCACAACCTCAGAACGGGGGTCGGAATTCTAGAATGACCCATGGCGGGGAGCCATTATGTGCGGTCGCTACACCCTCCGATCCAAGCCCATGGCAATAGCCGAGGAGTTCGACCTCCCCGAAGTCCCGCCGCTTCATCCCCGCTTCAACATTGCCCCGAATCAGCCTGTGGCGGTGGTCCGCTTCGACCCCAGCGAGGGTTCACGGAGGCTTGACTTCCTGACGTGGGGTCTGGTCCCGTCCTGGGCGGATGACCCCAGCATTGGCGACCACATGATCAATGCCAGGTCAGGGAGCGTCTTGGAGAAACCTGCGTTCCGTTATGCCTTTCGTTCAAGGCGTTGCTTGGTCGTCGCTGATGGGTTCTACGAATGGCAACGGCAAGACGGCTGGAAACGCCCCTTCTTCGTCCACCGCAGGGACGACCGCCCCTTTGCCTTCGCCGGTCTCTGGGAGCATTGGGAGAAAGGGGATCAGCCGATCTATTCCTGCACCTTGCTGACGACCGACGCCAACGGGGTTCTGGCACCGATCCATGATCGGATGCCGGTCATCGTCCCAAGGTCAGCGTATGACCTGTGGCTCGATCTCGCAGTGAAAGACCCGAATCGGCTCCAGCCACTCCTGGTGCCATTTCCCACCGACGAGATGAAAGTGTAACCGGTCAGCAGGCTGGTGAACGACCCCGGCAATGATGTACCGGAATGCATCCAGTCGATCGAGACGGAGGACTGGCTGCCGGGGCTGTCCTCGTAGGCTGATGCCGAGTCCCTCCTCATGAGCCAGGCGACCGCCTGAGGACCCTTCACAACGCAGGAGCCTCATGACAGGAATCGCCGAAACTTCCTTTCGACGACGACCTCCAGCCTGGCTGCCTCCTCGATCATCCCCAGGCACTCCTTCGCCGACGACAACGTTCAAGAGCTACCAAAACCCACCACTCAGCGGGTCGCCTGGCAGGACTGCGAACTCGAAATGTTCTTCCACTTCGACATCCCGGTGTTCAAGCCGGGCTGGGACTGGCGGTCATGGAAAGACCTGCCTGACCCGAAGCTCTACGATCCGAAGAAGCTCGACACCGACCAGTGGCTCCAGGCGGCAAGCTCCCTGGGAGCAAAGTACGCCGTCCTGGTTGCCAAGCATTGCAGCGGTTTCCTCCAGTGGCAGTCCGACCTCTACCCCTACGGCGTGAGGCAGTCGCCGTGGCGGGGCGGCAAGGGCGACCTCGTGCGGGACTTCGTGAAGTCCTGCGAGCGGTTCAACATCAAGCCTGGGATCTACGCCAGCGTCACCGCCAACGGCTACCTGGAAGTGGACAACCCTGGGCTGGTCAACCGGGGACGGGGTGGCGACCCGGCGAAACAAGCCGCTTACTCCCGGATTTGCGAAGGAATGCTGTCGGAGTTGTGGGGCGGTATGGCGAACTCTTCCATATCTGGTTTGACGGGGGTGCTCTGCCACCCGACAAAGGTGGACCCAACATGCTGCCGTTGCTTCACAAGTTTCAGCCAAACGCCAACGTCTTCCGGGGACCGGCAGCCACGGTGCGGTGGGTGGGCAACGAGGACGGCGTGACCTCATACCCGTGCTGGGCAACAACACCGAGCCGAGACTCTTCCGGCAGCGGAGATCCAGAAGGGAAGGTCTGGCTACCGGGGGAATGCGACGTGCCCTTGCCGGGGCACGAGTGGTTCTGGACGCCGAACCAGCGGACGGACATCGAGCCGCTCCCCAGGTTGCTGGACATGTATTACCGGTCGGTGGGGCGCAACTGCAACCTGCTGCTCAATGCGACCCCCGGACCCGATGGACTGATCCCGGAGGCGAATTTGCGGCACTATGCCGAGTTCGGGCGACAGATCCGCCGCCGCTTTGAGACGCCCCTGGGAGAGACCAGCGGCGAGGGCGAGGGCGTCGAACTGAAGCTGCCCCGCATACAGCGGGTCGATCACGTCGTCTGCATGGAAGACATCAAACGGGGCGAGCGGGTCCGTGCCGTCCCTGAGTTCCTGGTTACCTGGATCGCATACTGCCTCCTGGGATGGATCTTCCTCGACCTGGTGAAGAGCTTCAGGGTCGCATCGTTTGCGCCGTTGTGTCCCTGTGGGGTGGTCTATGGCTGGGTGGCGGAGGGGTTTGAATACCGCAGGATGGCTCGGTAGGATAAGAGCGGTTCATGCGGTGGTGAGATCGGACTCGGTTTCAGGACTGACCATTACCCACAACTATTCGCGTAGTCTTTTGCCGGCACGGAAGCCAGCGGCAAGCAAGGTTAGGTCATGAAGCCCACGCCACAATGTCCTCACGCCAGGCATCCCGTCGCGTTTGCGATTC
>JBAUOX010000013.1:0-2401 GCA_049579985.1 Isosphaeraceae bacterium
CCCCTTGGTTGTCGTTGGGATTGAGACGCAGCATGTCCTGGAGATGACCGATCGCTTCGTGCCGCCGCCCCGCCGTCCAGAGGAGGCTCGCCAGTCCCTCACGGGCACGCATGTAGGGGCGGGTCTCGATCAGGCCCCAGAAGTGCCCCACGTGCTCCCGAAACGCTTCCGGCCCCAGCGCCCGCTCGCCGGCGGCGACCCCCTTCTCGAAGAGTTCCAGGGCTTCCTTGCGGCGTTTGGCTTGCTCGGCGAGCAGGACGTAGGCATCGGCGCAGTCGGGGGAGAGTTCGAGGGCCTTTTTGGCGAGTTCGACCCGCTTCATGGGGTCGTGCGAGTCGAACGCCTTGTACATGAGGTCCTGAGCCTTGCTCAACGGTGTCTCTTCACGGGGGCCGACCAGCCCACCCAAGAAACCCCGCATGACCCCTTCCATGGCACGCCGGTCGGGGAGTTCGTGAACCGGTTCCTCCATCGGGATCGGCTCGGTTGGTCGCTTCAGGATTCGTTTGGGAAGTTTGCGTTTTTTCTTCGCCATCGCTCCGCACCCCCGGCAGGCTTTCGTTGTGGCATGGGCTTGGTGTCCATAATAGTCGGGGCAGCAGAAATTCTGAACGGGGCTGTGATGGAGGTGCGCCGTAAAAGCCGCCGATCAGCAGGAGCAGTGCCCGGGTTGAGCGAGCCGGTCCCCGTCCGCTACGCTGGGGGATAACCAAGGATCCGCTCCGTCCGTACAGGCGAAGGAACCAAAAAGCGATGTCCAAACTCCCGTATCGCCCCCAGGGCCACGAAGGCTCGGTGGAGCAGTACCTCCCCAAGGTTCAGAACGCGGTCGCGAAGGCGCTCACCCAGGCGCAGAAGGGCTTGTCCCACAACACGCTGAGACTCGACAGACCGCAGCTCAAGGCATTGGCGGGGATTCTGGTCGAGCTCGTCGAGGACCTCCATTGCGAAATCGGCATCTGGCGAAGTCTGGAACGATACAACACGGAGTTCTTCGGGACACCCTTACCTTTCCTGTTCGAGCCAAGGACCGCGTTTCCCCTGGATGCGATTTCCCCAACCCGCCTCCAGCACTTTCTCTGGATCTTGTATCCGCAGTTGATTCCCCATCTGCTTCTTTACCCAGGCCACACCGACCTGGTTCGTCTGGCGCAAGTCGCCGCCGAAGTCTTACAGGAGCAGTTCGCCGATCTCCCCAAGGACTCGGGCGTCAAGCACTTCCTGGGGACTCCCCACAAGCGCGGCTGGGAAGTCAAGCGAAAGCTGATCTGGCTCGGCACCCGATCGTATCTCTTCCGGATTTTCTACGAGCGGTACATTGAAGAGCAGAACGCTGAGTTTTCAGACATCAGGGTCATCGACGACTTCCTCTGCCAGCAATGCACCGAATGGGCGGGGCTTGGGGCGCTCGAGATCCTCGCCAGCGTGCTGGACCTTCCTCCGGAGCGGCGCACCGACCTGCTCTCGTGGTCCGAGCGACACAACGCCGTGTTCAAGGTGCTATCGGGCAACAAGGAGAAGATCGAGGTCTTGAACCTGATCAACGATGTGAAGTACCGCGTCCGCTTGAACCTGAATCGGAACCCGTTCGCCCGTGGTGAGTTCGTCCACGGCAGCCTGGTCCCCTGGGACGGGGAGTGGTACTGGTCCGGAACACAGAAGAAGTTCGGTCGGTTGGACGCCGCTGCGATCGAGCAGGTGAAGCAAAATTATCGCAAGCTGCCCACGATCTATTACCGCTATTCCCCGGAGGACCTGAAGCAGGCGCGGGAGATGGTCCGCCGGCATTACGAGGAATTCGTGGCGAGCCACGGCAAGGACTGGGTTGTCTACCCCGACGCTCTGATGATGGCTGCCGACTGGCAGGAATCTGCAAAGGCGAAGATCGCCGCGCTCCCAGAGGACGAGCGGAAGCGGATGATGGAGAAGTATGGGTTGAAGGCGCCTGCGCCCGAGATGGACATTCCGCGCGACCTGTTGGAGTCGAAGAACGGAATCGGGGTGTATTTCACCCCGAACGAGGGGATGGAGATCATGCCGGACTTCAACGACATCCTCTCGGGGCTGAAGAAGAAGGGCACAGGACTGACTGGGGGCGAGGAAGTGGCGATACGGGGATGGGTGACGAGCCGATCGCTCAGTCCAGGTTTCGTCCGCCGCTTGGCGGAGGAACACGGCAGCGAGTCGATCGCAGCCGCCTTTTTGCTGGAGAAGCAGAAGGAGGACTACGTGCTGGAGTATCTGCTGCGGCGGTACAAGGGGCGGTTCTACCGACCGAGGTATCCGACCCTCACGATCGTGAAGTGAGGGAAGGGCCATCATCGGAGATGCGCTCCTCGAGCGGCGGCATCAGATCGGCTGGGGCGGGAGCAGGTGGACCGGCTCGCTCGCCAAGATCTGG
>JBAUOX010000014.1:0-9961 GCA_049579985.1 Isosphaeraceae bacterium
ATCGTCGGCCAGTATGAGTTGTATTTTCACAAGCACAAGGAGGAGCAGGAGGAGGCCCACCAGAAGATCATTGTCACCAGCCCGATGGCAAAGGACGTCATCATTACCCAGCCATATGTCTGCCAGATCCACTCGCGGCGCCACATAGAGGTCCGTGCCTTGGAGCCCGGGTATCTCAAGGCCATCCCAATCAAGGAAGGCCAGGCGGTGAAAACGGGCGAGCTGATGTTCGAGATCATGCCAATTCTTTACCAGGCAAGGCTGGACGCCGAGCTGGCCGAGAGAGACCTCGCGCAACTGGAGTTGAATAACACCAAGAGGTTGGCCGCCAAACAAGGTGTCTCTCAGAATGAGGTGAGACTGTTCGAGGCCAAACTGGCAAAGGCCCAGGCCAAGGCGGATCAGGCGTTGGCCGAATTGAACTTTACCAAGGTCAGAGCACCTTTCGACGGCATCGTCGACCGTCTGCACGAGCAGCAGGGCAGCCTGATCAAGGAGGGGGACATCCTCACGACCTTGTCCGATAACAGCTTGATGTGGGTTTATTTCAACGTACCCGAGGCCCGCTACCTCGATTACATGGCCGAAACGGGTCAGAACAAGCAGAGTCCGGATATCGAACTCACGCTGGCGAACGGCAGCAAGTTCCAGCAGATCGGCAAGATCGGTGCGATCGAGGCCAAATTCAACAACGAGACCGGGAACATCGCCTTCCGCGCGGATTTTCCGAACCCGGACCGCCTGCTGCGTCACGGTCAGACCGGCGACGTGTTGATCCACCGAACGTTGAAAAACGCCATCGTCATCCCTCAGCGGGCGACTTTCGAGATTCTCGACAAGCGGTACGTTTATGTCGTCGACAAAGATGACGTGGTGCATCAGCGCGAGATCGTCATCCAGCACGAAATGGAGGACATCTTTGTAATCAAGAAGGGACTTGATGTGAACGACAAGATCGTTCTCGAGGGGGTCCGACAGGTTCGCGACGGCGAGAAGGTGGAATACGAGTTTCGCAAGCCGGAAGAGGCTCTTGCAAACCAAAAAAATCACGCAGAATAGCATCCGCTTCCCGGTCCGAAACCTAACCAGGTTATCTCAGAACCATGTTCACCAGAATCCTCCATAGACCGGCGTTGGCGATCGTCATCTCGATCATCCTCTTGTTCCTGGGGGTGCTGGGGATGTTTACCCTTCCGGTAGCACAGTTCCCCAACGTCGCGCCGCCGACCGTTCAGGTCTCCATTGCTTATCCGGGCGCCAGTGCCAAAGTTCTGGTCGATTCGGTCCTGATTCCGTTGGAGCAATCGATCAACGGCGTCCAGAACATGCGTTACATGGTCTCCTCCGCCACCAGTGCCGGTGAGGCAGCGATCCTGATCTACTTCGAGCCGGGCACGGACCCAAACATCAATGTCGTGAACGTGCAAAACCGGGTCAACATCATGCTGAGCCGGCTCCCGCCCCTGGTGGTGCGGGAGGGGATCCTCGTCAGCCAGGTTGTGCCCAGCATGCTGATGTATGTGAACATTTACAGTACGGATCCAAACGCCAACCAGGCAGACCTTTTCAACTTCACCAGCGTCAACGTCATGCCCGTGCTCAAGCGAATCCAGGGCATGGGTATCCCCAGGAATCTCGGCAACCGCACATTCGCGATGCGGATCTGGCTGAAGCCCGACCGCATGCGCGCTTACAAGATATCCACCGAAGACATCATGAAGGCCGTGGCGGAACAGAGCATTATCGGTTCGCCCGGACGACTCGGCCAGGCCACAGGGAAGACGTCGCAGTCAAAAGAGTACGTCCTGACCTATGTGGGGCGCTATAACAAGCCGGAGCAGTATGGAAACATCATTCTGAGGGCAAATCCTGACGGTGAAATCCTGCACCTCAAGGACGTCGCCGAAGTCGAGCTGGGCTCAGAGTTCTTCGATATTTACTCGGACATCAACGGTCATCCCGCGGCATCCGTCATTCTCAAGCAAAGTCCCGGCTCCAACGCCGCCGCGGTCATTGAGGAGGTCAAGAAGGAACTCGAGCAGATCAAGAAGGAATCATTCCCTCCCGGCATGGACTATGAGATCGCCTACGACGTCTCCAAATTCGTGGAAGCCTCCATCGAGAAGGTGCTCCATACCCTGCTCGAGGCGTTCATTTTGGTGTCGCTGGTAGTCTTCCTGTTCCTCGGAGATTTACGGTCCACGCTGATCCCGATCCTCGCGGTTCCGGTGTCCCTCGTCGGGACCTTCTTTGTCTTGCAGTTGATGGGTCTATCGATCAACCTGATCACACTCTTCGCACTGGTCCTCGCGATCGGGGTCGTGGTGGACGACGCAATCGTGGTGGTCGAAGCGGTGCACGCCAAGATGGCCGAGAAGCACCTTTCGCCCTACCGGGCGACCATGGAGGTGCTTCACGAGATCAGCGGCGCGATCATCGCCATCACCCTGGTGATGACATCCGTCTTCGTTCCGGTGACTTTCATTCCCGGGCCGGTCGGCACCTTCTACCGCCAGTTCGGCATCACGATGGCCACGTCCATCATTCTCTCCGGTCTGGTGGCCCTGACGCTGACGCCCGTACTCTGTGCGATAATTCTCAAGCCCCACACCCCCAGCCACACGAACCACACGGACCACACGAACCACGTGAAAAAACGGCGCGGACTACAGGTCATTCTGCTGTATGTTTGTGGAGGGTTGCTGGTCTTGGGGCCAATAACCTATCTGGGGTATTATTTGTGGGGGCCGGTCGGCTTCCTGCTAATTCTTGTGCCCTTTCTGCAGCGTCCTTTTGACCGCGCTGTCGAGAAGGTCACGGGCGGTTATGCTGGGATCCTGCGGCGGATCGTCACACGCCGCGGGCTGAGCATGGCCGTCGTCGGGGGCTTTGCCGCCGGCATATTCGTTGTAAATTTGGGGCTCCCGACTGGTTTTATCCCGGGCGAGGACCAGGGCATCATCTACGCAGTCATCCAGACGCCTCCGGGCTCGACGCTCGAGTACACCAACGCCAAGTCCCACCAGCTAGAGGAGATCGCCAAAGAGGTCGAAGAAGTCACCTCCGTCACCTCGTTGGCCGGTTACGAGGTTCTGACGGAAGGCCGGGGCTCGAACGCGGGGACCTGTATCATCAACCTGAAAAACTGGTCCGACCGCAAGCGGACCGCGCGCCAGATCATTGAAGAACTCGAGGAAAAATGCGGTCGGATGTCCAATGTCAAGCTCGAGTTCTTTGAACCCCCCGCGGTTCCCGGCTTTGGCGCGGCCGGGGGGTTCTCCGTGGTGCTCCTCGACAAGACGAATACGTCCGACTACAAGCGGCTCGGAGAAGTGACCGACAAGTTCATGGCCGCCTTGAAAAAACGCAAGGAACTGAAGAACCTGTTCACCTTCTTCGCCACCGACTACCCGCAGTACGAGTTGATCATCAACAACGACGTGGCCATGCAGAAGGGCGTGTCGATCGGGAAGGCGCTGGACAACCTCAACATCCTCATTGGCAGCACTTACGAGCAAGGCTTCGTTCTCTTCAACCAGTTCTACAAGGTATACGTCCAGGCGTCGCCAGAGTTCCGGAGGTTCCCGGAGGATCTGGACAACATGTTCGTCAAGAATGATCGTGGGGACATGGTCCCCTACTCCTCCTTCATGAAGATCGAAAAGAAGCAGGGCTTGAACGAGATCACGCGTTACAACCTGTATCCCTCCGCTACCATTCAAGGTGCTCCGGCTCCCGGCTACAGCAGCGGGCAGGCCATCAAGGCGATCCAGGAGGTCGCCGCCGAGACGCTGCCACACGGTTACGGCCTCGGCTGGGCAGGTCTCTCTTACGACGAGTCAAGAAAGGGGAGCGAGTCGGTCGGTATCTTTTTCATTGTCGTCTTCTTCGTCTATCTGGTGCTGGCTGCGCAATACGAGAGTTTTGTCCTGCCGCTGGCCGTGATCCTGTCTCTGCCGATCGGGCTCTTCGGTTCCTTCTTGTTCCTGCAGGCCATGGGATTGGCCAACGACGTCTACGCCCAGATCGGTCTGGTCATGCTGGTCGGTCTGCTGGGCAAGAACGCGATCTTGATCGTCGAATTCGCGGTCCAACGGCGCCGGGAGGGCGTGTCCCTCAAGGAGGCAGCCGTCGAAGGCGGAAAACTGCGCTTCCGGCCGATTCAGATGACCTCCTTCGCCTTCATCGCCGGTCTCGTTCCGTTGGTCTTTGCCACCGGCGCCGGGGCGATCGGAAACCGCACAATTGGCGCCGCCGCAGCCGGCGGGATGCTCGTCGGCACCTTGATTGGGGTCTTGGTAATTCCCGGCCTTTACTACTTGTTCGGTGGGATTGCCGACAAGCGCCAACTAATCAAGGACGAATCGGTTGAACCCCTCAGTGAGATTTTTGAACACGAAGCATAAGAAGCACGCTATTCCGAGATCGATCGTTCGCAGCTTCCTGCTGGTTCTGCCGGCCTGTCATATCCCCGATCTCCGTCACCCGGATCCGGGACCAGGCCTGCCGGAGAGTTTCAGTGGAGCGACCAGCTCGGAAAACTCATCTCAGGTCGCGATAGAAGAGTCTTTCAATGATCCGAAGCTTACGAGCTTGATCGACCAGGCACTGGTCGGCAACCAGGAGCTGAAGATCCTGACTGAGGACGTCCAGATCGCCAAAAACATGATTATGGCGCGGCAAGGGGCGTACCTTCCCTTCGTCACTATCGGGGGCGGCGCGAGTGTGAACAGACCCAGCCTCTACACGTTTGAGGGAGCCGTCGATAACCAACTTTTTGTTCTCCCCGGCCAGCACTTTCCCAATCCGCTGCCAAATTTCGTTTTAGGCCCCGCCTTCTTCTGGACGCCGGACATCTGGAGGGCGCTGCATAATGCCAGGGACGCGGCAGCGCTGCGCTTCCTCGGCACCGGTGAGGGGCGGAACTACGTCGTGACCCGTCCGGGTAGCAGAGATTGCCGACAATTATTACGAGCTTCTGGCGCTCGACAAACGGCTTGAGATTCTGGATCAAACCATCGAGCTTCAGGAGAAAGCCGCAAGATTGCCATTGCCAAGAAGGAAGCGGCCCAAGGCACCGAGCTGGCAGTCCAGCGTTTCCAGGCCGACGTTCGCAAGAACCAGAGCGACAAGCTGATCGTTAACCAGGAGATCGTCCAGGTCGAGAACCGGATCAACTTCCTCGCCGGTCGCTTCCCGCAGCCTGTGGAACTCGTGTCTGGGGACTTTGCGGACTTCATCAATCTGAACATGCATACGCTGAGCGTCGGAGTGCCCTCGCAGCTACTTCAGAACCGACCCGACATCCGCCAAGCCGAGCGCGAGCTGAAGGCTGCCGGGCTCGACGTGAAGGTCGCCCGGGCCCGTTTCTTTCCTGTGCGGACCATCACCGCCGGTGCGGAAATCCGGTGTCGCGGAAATCCGGTGTCAGTTCATCATTCTTGCCCGAAAAATATGAACCGACACCGGCTTACGTGCAGACCTGCTGAACGGGGGTGATGTTCCGCGTGGGCATCTTCCGGTCGAGGTCGACCTTCGCCCCCTTCAGCTCGACCATGACCAGCGGCTCGCCGGACAACCGACCTGACTCGTCGAGCCGAAACTTCCCCAGTGCCGCGTCGACCTCGCCCGAGCCGGGGACGTTCCACTTCGGGGTCAGCGTCCAGGGCTGGTCCGACGCAACGTCGGACTGGGTCGTGTAACCCAGCCCGCGCAGGAGGACGTGCTTGAAGTCCTGTTCGACCTGGGTCTCGTGCAGTTGTTGCAAGGCCCCTTGTTTCAGGTCTTTCGCCCATTTCCTGAAGACGGGATGGGCCTGCTCGCGGCGGTTGGCGTTGATCTGCTTGTTTCGAGCGATTTGCTGAACCAGGTCCCAAAGCGGCATGGTTCAAAAGCGGGTTCCAGCTCAGGGGTGGCTGGGGTCGACGCCCGAAGGGCAACGCCCCAGATCCGAGGCCTCCGCGCTGGGGGCTCGCTGGCTGTTGCCAGCTCGATCCCAGCCACCCAACTATCGTCACCTGCGAGGTTGGCAGAGCGGGTCGTCACGCCCCACGCCCCAATGACGGTGGGGGCCAACCACGGTTCCCGGGCGCCAGACAGGGGATGACCCTGCCGCTGCTGGTGATCTCCGGCTTGGCCACCGGGCCCCCGGCAGGGGTGGGCGACAGGCTTCGATTCCTCTCCCCGCGCTGACAACACTTCTGTCCGCGCTAGGGGCGTTTTGTCTGTGGGAACCCAGCGTTGCTCGGATTTATCCAGGCAATTTACGGTACATTTGCTCAGATAATGGAAACGCGAGTCAAGGCGCTGACAACACTTCTGTCCGCGCTGGAGGCGTTTTGTTTTGTCTGTGCGAACTCCGCGTTTCTCAACAAATCTCAACATTTTACGGTCCATCTGTTCAGGCCAGGGAGACCCGGCTCGGCGCGCGGCAGCGACGGCGGCCCCCGATGGTTCACTGCGGTAGTGTACCCACGCCCCACGCCTCCAGCGGCCAGTGGCCAGTGAAGACGAAGCGAGCGCGTGCTCGGAGCTGCGCCTCGGTTGTCACCCGGAAACGCCCGTCATTGAACCGTACCCCGTTGATCTGTGGAAGACGCGCGCAAGGCCCGGGAGGGACTTCTCAAACCTCGTCGTCCGGCCATCCTTCGTAGTCTCTGTTAGTTCTGTCCGCTCACGCATCTGCGATAAGATCCCCAGACTGTCGGCAAACCCGACGTGATCGGCAAAAACCGCAGGATTCCATCAAGGGCCAGGGAAAAAGTGCCGAAGCGTAGAGAAAGGGTCTGATGAAACCAGGCCCGGCGCGATCAGGGCCCGGGCCACATCAGCCAGATTCGCGTCCGCATCTTCACAGCCAATCGGGAGAGAGCGCGATGGAACTCTCGTTGCCGGGACGGAGAGGCAGAGGGGCCATGCCCCGCCATAGCCGTCGGGACCGACGGGCGGATCGGGCGAAGCTCATACCCGAATCAGAGTGTCTGGAGGCCCGCCTGCTTCTGTCGAGCGCAGCGCACGTCACCCACGCCGATCTCCTCTCGCCGCCCGCCGTCGAGGTGGCCAATGCCACGGCGACGCTGGAGTCCCGTGCTGGTCAGGATTTCCAGAAACTGTCCGCCGATCTCCAACGCGTCGAGCAGGCCTCCGGCGTCAGGCCGGGGCAGTTCGCTCTGCTGGAGAGTGATGCCACCACGATGGACCTGGCGATCAAGTCGTCGTCCGAACTCGCTTCGAAACAGTCCTCACTACAGCTCGACGCCTTGCAGAATACACTCGACCAGTCATTCCTGGCCGCCAGCAACACGGGAAGCGGTTGGAATCAGCTCGAGCAGAAAGTCTCGTCAGATCTTTACGGCGTGGACGTCAATGACGTCTTCAATCAGGCGGAGGTCGCCGCCACCATGCCCAATGGGGCCATCTCGAATCAAGAAGTTCAAGATACCTACGACCAGATGAAAGTGATCGCCCGCGAAGCCCATGTCACGAGGGCGGAGCACGACCAGATCGCGGCCGACGAACAGGCCATCGTCCGGGACCTGGGACCAGCTCCCGATATGAACTTGGGCGGCGCCGCTCCTCGCGACCCGCTAACAGTCTACCTCGACAGCCAAGTCCCCAACTTCGTCCACGCCCCCACCATCGTCCGCAGGCGGCGCTGAGCCGGCCGTTTCCAGTTCGCTATGCCATGATGCGTGCCCCCCAGATGTGAACCGGAACGCTCTTATGTCGATCTCACCGACGCAGAAGTTGAAGCACCTCATGAGGCGATCGGTCAGACTCGAGTTCGGAGATCCGTCCTTGGATCTCGACGGCTCGTTCGCGGCCCAAGATGGGGTCGACCAGACCGTGGAACTTGGCGGCAAGCTGGGAATCGGTGAGTGGGTTTTGAGCGTGGCCGGGGGGATGCGACAGCTCGCGAACAAGCACGGCGCCGTCGGCAAGGGTCACGGTGACGCGGTTGGGAACGGCCGCAGGGTAGCGGACAGAGAGTGAGGGATCTTCGATGACCGTGGTGCGGCTGATGAGGTCGTTGAGAAAAGGGTCGTTCAAGCGTTCCGGAGTGAACTGGGCGGCCGAGACCTTGCCGTCCACGAGGGCGACCACGATGCAGTAGGGAAGGCTGTGGTCAGCCGTCTCGCGGGTTCTGGGACGCCACTTCTCGGGGTCCTTGGCGATGATCTCGACGGCCGTGCGAAAGGTGGCGATCTCGATGGACCGGATCCGCCGGGGGTCGCCGATCTCGGGACGAAGCTCGAAGGCCGCGGCGATCGCCGACTGGCAGTGATACTCGGCCGGGACGAACTTGATCGATGTCTTCGGAAACATCCAATCGGCGGCAAGCGGCCCTCCCAGCTTGGGCAGATCGAGCGGGCCGGAAACCTGCTGAATGAACCCCATCTCGCCTTCGAAGAGGGGCGAGGGGCCGGTCATGCCAAGGGAAGCGAGCTGGGCGGCGAAGACGCCGTTGCGGGCGGCGAAGGCGAAAGCGCAGCCTTTCCACATCGAGAGTTCCCCGTTGCGTGTGAGCCGCAGTGCCGTGCCGGTCGTGCCGGCGATTCCCAGCGCGTGCAGGGTCTGGTCATGATCCAGATGCCCCAGCCGTGCTGCAGCCAGGGTTGTCGAGATCGAGCCGTAGGTCGTGTGGTCCCAGCCGCGGGCGCGGATGCAGGCCGCGTCGCAGAGACGGCACTGGACCTCGTAGGCCACGGCTGCGGCCGTGATCCAGTCCGCACCGCTGGCTCCGGCCGCTTCTCCGGCGGCCATCACCGCGGCCCAGTTGTCGCTGGGGTGCGCCGGTTCGAGCGAGAGGTACGTGTCGTTGCAATCGAGGTAACGGATATGCACACCGTTGGCGAACGCGGCCCAGTCGGGTGCGGACTGGCCTCCGCCGATGAGTGTGGCCGAAGGATCTCCCTGGATTCGCGAGGCAAGGCGGCGTGCGATCTTCGGCGCGGGTTCGTCGAGTGCGCCGATCGCGCACGCGAGCGTGTCGAGCAGCCGCCGTTTTGCCTCCTTCACCATCTCGGCGGGCAGATCCTCGAATCGGGTGTCGAGGGCAAAGTCCGCCAGCCGATCCGTCAAGTACGCACACATCTCGGGAAACTCGCTGGGAAGGCCCAGGTGGTGCAGTCAACGCGGTCATGCACGGTTCCGCGCACCTCTCCGGAGTTTAGCAGCCGGTTCCTCGAACCGCCAGGGGATGACCTGGCTCGCTCATCGCGGCATGGCCGGCAGCAGCTCGGGCCGCGGGGCAGTTGCGGTGGCTGTGGCCGCGCCGGAGCGCTGTACCGTGCCTTCGCGCCCGGCCCGGGCGGTCTCGCCCGCAAGGCCGATGTGCTCGCGCAAGATGCGGCGGACTTCCAGGATCGCCTCGCCGTCTTTCTGGACGCCGTGGTCCGAACGCACGACCTTCTCGGATTCGACGCCGTCGAGATGGGCGCTGCGGTAAGGCACGACGCCGTCGGTGGAATCGTCCACTCCGCCGGGCCGAAGCGAGCCGATGATCGAATGGTAGGCAACGCCCGGTCCCGGCTTCATGGCCAGCAGGGATTTCAAGATCGGCGAGCTGGGATCGAGCGTCTCGATGCTGGTCGGGAAGCGGCGGAAGCGGCGACGGTCGAAGGCGTCGGGGTTGTCCTTGACCAGTTGATAGAGCAGCTTGGCGACATAATCGGGATCATTGATCAATCCCGCGCCCACCCGGCCGACGACCCCGTGCGAGAGGTCGGAGCCGCGGTGCGGTGTGGCCAGGAACACAACGCGGTTGACGAACGGCAAGGGTTCGAAGAAGAGCAGCCTGCTCAGCTCGTCGAGCACGTTCTTGGGCCCCAGAATCATGTCGAACGATCGATCGGAGTAGAGCCGCCAGAGCTGATCTCCGCTGGAGACGGTCATGAAGTGGCTGAGCAGTCCCCCCATGCTATGCCCGAGCAAAACCGTGCGATCGAAGGCGGGATCGCGG
>JBAUOX010000015.1:0-18969 GCA_049579985.1 Isosphaeraceae bacterium
CCCAGGCCCGATCGATATCCGGAAACTCTGACTCCTCGGTCCCAACGTCCAGGCTCAAGACGCGATACAGCCACCACCCGAGCCAGAGCAGCACGTAGAGGCAGAGGCCGAAGAGCGGTAGCCAGATCTTGCCGATGATTGGATGGGGTATCCAATTCGTCAGGCCGATGAACCTGGAATTGTTGATCAGCCCGAGGATCAGCAGGAAGAAGAGCACCAGGACCGTTCGTGCTGCCCAGCGGCCCACGGGATTGGCCTTCTCAGGCGCAGCGGCCTGCTCCGAAAACATCGGAAAGGCCAGTCCCCATAACCAGCACACCCACTCCCAAGGCTTCGCGATGAGTTTGATCATGAGATTGGCGATTCAACTCCCCAGGTAACCGAGGGCAATCAGGACGATCAGCAGCACCAGGAACAACAACAGCGACAAACCGCCGAAGAGCCCGAGCACCCGGCCCAGCATGGCACGACCCAGGAGCGGCTCTGAGTTGGTGTTGACTCCCAGCTCACGTGGCCCCACCCAGTTCGCCGATCGGGTGACTTGGGGGCGCATCTCGTCCATGAACTCCTTCACCCGCCCGGGATTTTCCAGGTATCTTCCCCGAAAGCCCAGGGCCACGCACAAGTAGATCGCCTCCACGGCGTCAGGACCGGGGGGAACGGACACCGGGGGAGTCCTGGGGCGACGCAACACGATCTCCGCCTGCTCCCAGAACTTCCATGCCCGGTCCCGGGTTCCGTAAAGGGCGAGCTCGAGAATCCGCTCCTTCCAGCGTTCGGCCCAAGGTGAATAGACAATGAAAAGTTCGTCGATCCAACAGGTCAGAGCGTAACGAGCCCCGAGGAAGTTCGCTCCATCACCCTGGTAGTCGGTCAGGCGGCGGGACTCGCTGTCGGAGCGCAACCGCTCGATCAACTGCCGTTGCTCGGCCTCCAGGTCAGGATCTTCCCCGTCGTCGAGGCGTTCCTTCAGATCCAGGGCATAAGACAACACCGGGAGTACCAATTCGCTGAGCTGTGGAGTCATGAGTAATCCGGGGCGGATATTCTGAATTCATGGAGTCGTCGAATCACGGCCCGCGAGCTCGGCGGCGATCGCAGGGCTGTTTTGGCTCACGCTTTCTTGGGTCCACTCGCCGCACCCGTCCCCAGCAGGAAGAGCGCGAACCGGAAGGGCATCTCGGAGGTCAGGCGAAGGTTGATCAGCTCCTGGCCATCGATGTTACCCGCCACCTTGTTCTCATTGAAGCGAATGGCCAACGTCAATGACCGTTCCACGTACTGCCATTCGCTCTGCTGCTGCTCCCGGTTGATCTCAAAATAGGTCAGCCCCTTATCGCGGGGAAGAGCTTGGGGGAGCGAGGGGCCCGGCACGTGGGAGAACTTCAGGCCGACGTCGCCCATGCGGTAGATGCTCTCGACCCGGTCCGAGCTGCCGACCTTCATGTCGATCCCCCTGGCTCCCATCAGCTCGACGCACGCGTCGGGTTCCAGCGGACTGCGCACGCCGATGTAGAGATGAGCGTTCTGCTCGAGCCAGGAGCGCTCGAGGGAGACCTGCATCCGCAGCCCGTTGCCGATGAAGGCGCGCTCCTGGTAATCGGGTTCGGGAACGATCGAGAGCAGGTCGTCGAGGTAGCTCTTGAGCCGGAAAAAACACCCGCCCAGATCGTCGTGATCATAGCGTGGTATCGCGGGGGGACGGCGGGGTGGGCTGAATACCGCCAGTTGTCCCACGAGCCGGCACAGTTCCTGGTAGGCGACAAGGGGATGAACACCCTCCAGGAAAGCGATGTTTGTCAGGGTGGCATAGGCCTCGTTGAGCTCGCGAAGCTGGGCGAAGATCAAAGCATCACCTGGCGCGATGCTGTCCAGGCTCAGTCCGCGTGAGACAGCCTGTCCCGCCAGCTTCTCGATCTTCCGGCCGATCCGGTCATAGATCGATTGGAGTATCCCGACGGCCAGCTCACGCCAGGCATCGCACACCAGCACCGGAGGGATATAGGACAAGTTCAGTTGCGGTGTCCCCTCGGCGCGCTCCGACTTTTCGATCTGAGCGATGGGTAGCGTGTCGTAACCGGCCAGGTCCTCGGTCGACAGCAGGAGCCTCAGATTGAGCCGGCGGATGGCGATCGGTTGCGGATTGACTCCCACGTTCTCGTCTTCGAGCTGCAGACTCTTCGAGTAGTACCGCATGCCCTCGCCAGGACGTTCCGGAGCGACATTGGGCTGGCCGGACTTGAACATCGGCACGCCCAAGTAAACCGTCACCTTGCGGTTGCTCTCGAACGCCGGCTTGAGATCGAGGTCCGCCAGCGGCCCGTCCTCGGGAACCTCAATCAGCGTGCCATCGCGGAGCCGTGCCTTGAGCGAGCTGACCGAGAACCGGAAGTTGCCCAGCGCCTCGGTATTCAGCGCAATCGCGCGCAGCCCCCAGTTGTGATGGACGTCCCATTTCCCGTCCAGTTGCATCAGACGAACCATCCGCCGATGCTCTGTGAGGAAATGGTGCGGCCGCAGGAACATCCCCTCGTGCCAGTGAACTTCTCCGTTGGGCATGATCGACGTCGCTTTCCTCTGATTTCGGGACGTCAGGTCGTCCCAAAGTCAACAGCGCCAAGACACGACCTCTTCGGCCCGGTCAATTCCCTGAGTTCTTAAGTAGATCATAACAGAAGAAATCACGCATTTCGCTCCCGGTCAAAGGCAATTCTCCGCCGCACGGGATTCGCGGACTGTCGTCCCTGGTGCGCCAGAGCAGGCGGGGCCGGTCGGGAGCGCCGAAGCTAAGCCCGGCCATCTCCCGGACGCCGCATCGCCCGGGGATATGCGGCTCGTCAAAACTGGCTCGATCGAGGACTTCACGGACGCCGTGAACCATGTCCGGCTGATCCACGGATGGCAGGGCTTCATTGGTCAGACCACTCATGAGCGGAGACTCGCGCGGTGGTCACCTCGGCAGTCAAGCGATGGTGCGTGCTGAAGGGCCGACCGATTGCTAGCGTAACCCGAAACGGTTCGCGCCGGAATAGGCCGTCCATACGCGGAGCCGAGCTCGGCTTGGCGACCCGGCCTGCCCGACGATCCAGCGATCCGCGATCCGCGATCCGGGGGTTTGGAGTTGCCTATTGACCGGCGGCTACCAGCCGGGAGATGATGACTGTGATCGCTTGGGCTCGGAATAGACAGCAACCGTTCGCGTCGAGGACCGGGTATGGCTGGTTCTCGAAAACCCGGACCACTGGGTCTCCAGCACGAGGTCAAGGACCTGGCGGACGGGACTTTGTCACGCCGAGGTTCGGGACGTCCCGGCCCAATCGGTAGCCCGGCCGGATTCAGTGGGCACGCCACCGCCACCATGGTGGAAGCCACGGCCACTTATCTGTCCGCCACGAAGCCCCCCACCGCGGCGACCGTCCCCCGGAAACGGGTGACCATTCCCGTCTTGCGGGAGGGAAGCCGTGGTCCGGAGGTGGAGAAGCTCCAGAGCCTTTTGAACTCGCGGTTCACACCCGGTCCCGGGCTGGACGTGGACGGGATTTTCGGACCGCTGACCCGTGAGGCGGCCGTTCAATTCCAGAGGGCCAAAGCAATCGCCATCGACGGGGTTGTCGGCAAGGAGACCTGGTTTCAGTTGCTCTCCAGCGAGCCCGGGAGTGTCCGCCAACCCATGAGAGTGGCCGCTCCTTCACCGCCCGGTGCGACTTCTGTCTCCAGGGCCGCGGGTGTTCCAACAGCGAAGCCGGCTGCACCCGCCCCGCCACCTGCTTTCGCGAAAGCGCCCGTCTACGAAGCGAAGCCGGCTGCACCCGCCCCGCCACCTGCTTTCGCGAAAGTGCCCGTCTACGAATGGTCCCTCGAAGACAAGTTCGCCGAGGCATTGAAGCGAACGGCTCCCAAGCTTCCGGGCGAAATGCGGCACCAATTCGAGGCTTTGCTGACGCCAGCGAGCCTCGCCGTCATGGCGGGCGCCCTGGCCGTCTGGGCCGGCGCGCAGTTCTTCGGCGTCGGCGAGATCGCTGATATCGTGCTCTTGCTGGCTGGAGTGTATTTCCTCGGCAGCGCGATCTTCACCGTCGCCGAGGATTTCTATGACTTCGTATCCATCACTATCGGGGCCGAATCGGAAGCAGACCTCGATAGTGCCGCCACCCATCTCGCCCGCGTCATCGCCGTCATTGGTGTGACCGCGTTCCTCGCACTCCTGTTCAAGCTCCGAATGAAAGAAGGCGGGGGCAAAGGCAAGGCACCCACGCAGTCCGAATCCGCCCCGCCGAAAACGGCGAAGCCGGCTGCGGACGCCAAGTCGAAAGGAGAACCGCCAGCTATCAAGGAAGTACTGTCTCCAGAGGCCCAGCAAATTGCCAAAGGTCACGCTTGGTCAAAACACAAAGGTGAATTTCCCGAGTTTTCGACAGAGGAGGAATTTGCCCGGCATATTGACCAGATTATGAAGAAACCCTCTTCGGCCAAGAAGCTTGCGAAGGGACGAGAGGCCTTTCGGGATGATAAATCAAAAACCGTTGTTATCAAAGACCCTGGTAACCCTGACGGAGGCACTGCTTTCAAACCGAAAGCCGGTGAACAATACTTTGACAATCTTAAATAGGAGTTGGCTTCCATGGATGTGAAAGAAGTGAATGGGAGTTATGCATTGATTATGTTAACATCTGATGATGTCATGGTCCTCTGCAACGCGCTGAACGAGGTATGTCATGCGCTGGACATACCTGAATTCTCAACACGCATGGGAGTGGGCCAAGAAGAGGCGTTGGGCCGGCTGAGAACACTCAATGCCCTTTACAGCAAGATGCAAAACGCTTTGGAGGCGACCTCGCCGTGAGGTTGTTGGTGCGGGCTCAGCAGCTTATGGCTCCGGATCAACGGTCGGTTCTGCGCGCTGGGCGTAGTCATTTAGTCATTTCAATGCATGTCGCCCGGACGCCTCATGTCCGTTGACTGACAGAACCGTTTCGGTAGTTCCGGGGGCACCGTACCTAACTCCCGAAAATTCGGTATGGTATTTCCGGAACTGTCCGGAGCCGATTCAAAGCGTTCGCCCTCACGTCGGCAAAGTCCTCCTTCCAGGGTGCGCCGGGGATCGGGGAAAAGACGTCCTGACCTGAATTCCCCCACATTGAGGGTTGCATGGTGCCCTTGGGCACGTCAGAATCACTCTGGTCGCCGCATTTCCTGGACCAGCGCCGGGGTGGGCATCGACCGGTGACGGAGTGCGACGAGAACAAACACCGTCCGGGAGAGAACGATCATGCCACAATACACCCAGGCAAATCGGCTGATGGCCGTGAGCACTCCCCTGGGAACAGACGTGCTGCTCTTGCAGCAGGTTTCAGGCACCGAAGCGGTTTCCCGCCTGTTTCGCTTCCAGCTTGAGTTCCTCGCCGAATCGAGCACCGACATTGCCTTCGACCAGATCCTCGGCCAGAGCGCCACCGTCACTCTCCAGATGCCCGATGGTTCGTCTCGCTACCTCAACGGGATCGTTAGCAAATTCAGCCAGGCCCAACAGATTCCTTCGCCCAAGGGGAGCGCGTTCTTTACCCGCTACCAGGCGGAGATCGTCCCTCAGCTCTGGCTGCTGACCCGGAAGGCCCAGAGCCGGATCTTCCAGCAAGTCGCCGTTCCCGACATCCTCAAGCAGGTCCTCACCGGTCTCAGCGTCGACTACCAGCTCCAGGGGACCTACAAACCACGCGACTACTGCGTTCAGTACCGCGAGACCGACTTCGACTTCGCCAGCCGGATCATGGAGGAAGAAGGGATTTACTACTACTTCACCCACGCCGACGGCAGCCACAAGATGGTCGTCGCCGACACGCCCATGAGCCACCCCGACGTGCCGGGCGCGACGACGGCCATCTACGAGGTGATTGAAGGAGGGCTCCGAAAGGAGGATCGCGTCACAAGCTGGGCGAAGAGCCAGGAAGTCCGATCCGGCAAGTACACTCTCTGGGACCAGTGCTTTGAGCTGCCGGGCCAGAACCTGGAGGCGGTCAAGCCGACGCTCGACTCGGTGCAGGCCGGTACCGTCAGCCACAAGCTCAAGGTCGCAGGCAACGATGGCTTCGAGCTTTACGACTTTCCCGGCGGCTACGCGCAGCGGTTCGACGGCATTGCCCCGGGCGGCGGCGACAGGGCCAGCGATATCCAGAACATCTTCCAGGACAACGCCCGCACCGCCGGCATCCGGATGCAGCAGGAGACCGCTCCCGCGATTTCCATTTCGGGACAGAGTACCTGCCCTCAGTTCACGGCCGGCTGCAAGTTCACCCTCGACCGGCACTTCAACGCGAATGGTTCTTACGTCCTGACACAGGTTTCCCACCTTGCCACCATGGGCGATACTTACACGGGGGGCTCCGACACCTCACCGTTCTACGAGAACTCGTTTCAGTGCATCCCCGCCGCCCTGCCGTTCCGACCGGCCCGGACGACTCCCCGACCGACCGTCGAGGGGCCCCACACAGCCGTGGTGGTCGGCAACGCGGGAGACGAGATCTTCACCGACAAGTACGGCCGGATCAAGGTTCAGTTCCCCTGGGATCGCCAGGGCCAGAAAGACGCCAACAGCTCGTGCTGGGCCCGGGTCGCAACTCTCTGGGCGGGCAAGCAGTGGGGCATCATCCACATCCCGCGGGTCGGCCAGGAGGTGATCGTCGCCTTCGAGGAGGGCGACCCCGACCGACCGATCGTCGTCGGCAGCGTCTACAACGCCGAGAACATGCCCCCCTACACCTTGCCCGACAACAAAACCCAGAGCGGCTACCTGAGCCGAAGTACGCTCCAGGGCACCGATCAGAACTTCAACCAGCTTCGGTTCGAGGACAAGAAGGACTCGGAGGAGATCTACTTCCACGCCGAGAAGGACTTCAACCGCGTCGTCGAGAACAACGACACGCTCAAGGTCGGCTTCGACAAGAAGGACAAGGGCGATCAGACCATCCAGATCTTCAACAACCAGAATAACACCGTGGGCGGGGGCGGCTCCGACTGTGCCGACGGCAGCCAGACCCTCTCGGTCTGGAACAGCCAGAATAACACCATCGGCGCGGGCGGCTCCCAGTGCGCCGACGGCAGCCAGTCGATCACGGTCTTTAACAATCAGACTCTGACAGTTGGCGACAGCCAGGCCTCGGGGGGGAGCCAGACCATCACGATCTACAAGGACCGGACCGAGACGGTCAAGACCGGGAATGAGACGGTCACCATCGAGCAGGGAAACCGGAGCGTCACCGTCAACCAAGGCAACGACACGCACGAGATCAGCCAGGGCAACCGCCAGGTCACCATCGACATGGGCAACGACACCCTGACCATCAAGATGGGCAACCAAACGACCAAGCTCAACCTGGGTTCCAGCTCGACCGAGGCCATGCAGTCGATCACGCTCAAAGTTGGCCAGAACAGCATCACCATCGACCAGATGGGCATCACCCTTTCGGGGATGATGGTCAAGGTCCAGGGCCAGATCCAGACGCAGGTTCAGGGCACCATCGTCCAAGTCAGCGGCGATGCCATGACCCAGATCAGTGGCGGTATTACCATGATCGGCTGATCGTCGTCAATCTGGACGGCGAATCAGGTTCAACTTCAGCTCAGGCATGTTTGAGGTAGGAGTCGGAACCGTTTCCCATGAGCCAACTCGACCTGGCACTGATTGACGTCAAGACCGCCGCCGAGGTGTGCCGTCGGATCCCGCTGAGCGAAGAGGCTCGCGCCCTGGTGCGTGCCGATCTGGCTCCGCGCCCGTTCCTGGACCTGCTGATCGAGAACCAGCATCACCTCGACGGCATTCGCTTCCTGGCTCATGCCATGGTGAAGAGGGCCGTCGTGTGGTGGGCCTATCAGTGTGTCACCCAGGTCCTCGGCCCGGAGCCGCCCGCGGCCGTCGCCAAGGCGCTCGAGGCCGCCAGGGCCTGGGTCAGCGACCCCAGTGAAGACAACCGCCGCCCATGCTGGCCCGCGGCCGAAGCCGCTGACATCGGCACGCCTGCCGGTTGCACGGCCATGGCCGCTTACCTCAGCGGCGGCAGCCTCGCGCCGCCCAACCTGCCCGCGGTTCCTCCCGGCGACGATCTCACCGCCCGCATGGCGACGGGCGCCTTGATGCTCGCCGCCGTGATCAGCGAACCAGAGAGAGCCGCCGAGAAACAGGCATCGTTCCTCAGGGTCGGCTACGAGATCGCCGACGGCAAGAATCTCTGGCCGACGCCACCGCGGGTGCCCCCCGCGGCCCGCCCGCCCATGAAGAAACGATAGGAGACGCCAATGGGACAGCCAGCCGCTCGCGTTGGTGACATGCACGTCTGCCCGATGGTCACGCCCGCCGTCCCGCCGATCCCTCACGTCGGCGGCCCGATCCTGCCGCCCGGCGGTATCACGGTGCTGATCGGCGGCATGCCCGCTGCGCGGGTCGGCGACATGGCCGTCTGCGTCGGCCCTCCCGACGTCATTGCCTTGGGGAGCTTCACCGTGCTGATCTGCGGCCAGCCCGCCGCCCGCATGGGTGATCTTTGTGCCCACGGAGGCACGATCGTCCTCGGCTACCCGACCGTGCTGATCTCGTGATCCCGTCCTGTCGAGCGTGAGTGCGTCTGGTGACCAACCAGGGAGTCCGACCCATGCCCATCAACCTGGAATTCGGCGGGATCGAGCTGACCGGTGACCCTCAGCGGCAACCTTTTGAGACCACTCGGAAGGCGGAGGGCTCGGTGCGGATCGGCGTGATCGGCGACTTTCGCGGCCGGGGTACACGCGCTCCGGTCGCACTGACTCACACCCGAGCCGAACGGTGTCTGCTCCCGGTCGATCGCGACAACCTCGACGAGGTCCTGGCCCGTCTCTGTCCCGAACTTTCGCTGACTCTCCCCGAGGCCGAGGGCACACCCCTTGCCTTGACTTTCCGCGAGGTGGACGACTTCCACCCCGATCGGATCCTCGCCCGAGCCGAGGTCTTCGCCGCGCTCCAGAAAACGCGGCGCCGCCTCGAAGACCCGGCCACGTTCGCCGAGGCGGCCGCCGCGATCGGTCTCGGCTCCCGACCGACCGGGGCTTCAGGAGCGACTACACCACCAGTGCCGGCTGCGAACGTCACCCCTGCCGAGCTGCTCGACCTCATCCTTCAACAGTCGTCCCCATCGACGCCCTGGCCTCAGGCCCCACCCGCTCAGACCGGTGCCTGGGATGCGTTCCTGGAGCAGATCACAGCTCCACATATCCACCGCGAGAACCCGCGTCAGGCCGAGCTGATCGCGGGTGTCGACGCCGCCATGGCCCAGCTTCTCCGCGACATCCTCCACCACCCCGAATTTCAGGCTCTCGAATCGCTCTGGCGAGGTGTGCAGCTCCTGACCCGCCGCCTCGACACCGGCACGGACCTGACCCTCGAATTGATCGACCTGCCCCGCGCCGCACTCGAAACCGACCTGCTCTCGACGAAGCATCTTGACTCCACCAATGCCTACAAGCTTCTGGTCGAGCCGAGTGTTGGAATCCAAGGGGGCCGGCCCTGGACATTCCTCGTCGGGGATTTCACTTTCGGCCCATCCCGGCGGGATATCGTCCTCCTCTGGCGACTCGGTCAGATCGCCCGCCTCGCCGCCGCTCCGTTCCTCGCCGCGGCCGATCCGCAGATCTTGGGCAGTGATTCTCTCGCCGCGACTCCCGACCCGGACGACTGGTCGACTCCCCCCGCCGATGAGGGCTGGTCCGACCTCCGCCGTAGCAGCGAGGCCCCCTACCTTGGCCTCGCCCTGCCCCGCTTCCTGTTGCGCGCCCCATACGGCCGGGAACGCGTCCCGATTGAAGCCTTCGCGTTCGAAGAATTCCCCGTGCCTCCGGCCCACGCCTCCTATCTCTGGGGGAACCCGGCCTTCGCGCTGGCGGTCCTGCTCGGCAGCTCGTTCAACGCCCGGGGCCGGTTCGACCGCGATCGCTTCGCTTTCGACCTGGCAGACCTGCCTCTGTCTTTCGAGAGCACCGACGATGGCGGGACCCGGGTCAAGCCCTGCGCCGAGGTTCTGCTCGGCACCCGGGCCGCTGAGCGCCTCCTGGGGGCCGGCCTCATGCCCTTCCAGTCGATTCGCGACCGCGACGCCATCCGCCTCGCCCGGCTCGTCTCGATCGCCGATCCGCCCGCACCCTTGGCAATCCCGTGATCTCGGTCTGTCGGTCGCGGCCTAGTACTACAGCGCTGGATCGGAGCTCCTCACTTCCCGGGCTCACAAGCCTGAAGCGCAAGCGAAGGGCGTTCGAATAATGCACATTATTCAATGCCCTTCGCTTGCGCTTCAGGCTTGTTGCAAGCGACTTCCCCGGCATCGTTTGCATTCTAGACGGCGATCGATATGGCGCTGTAGAACTAGGGCGGCGTGCCCTTCTCGGCGGCCTCTTTTCCGGACGAGGCAACCAGTCCCGACGAACCGGCCAGGCCGGAGGCGGTCTCTTTGCCCTGGAGGGTCGGCATGATCTGGGGACAGGGTTGGACCACGGGAACCATCTTGACCACGGGTCGGTAGACCGTCACCGGGATCTCCTCGCAAGTGAGGACGGCCCGCTTGTAGACGAGGGTCGTGGGCTCGCATTTCACGACCAGTCTGGGAACCCGGATCAGGACCACCTCATTCACCATCCTGCAAATCGTCACCGGTACTTTCTCGATCCTCTGCTCCGCGACCATGCGCCAGTGGACCACGGGCACGATTTGGTTCCGAACCTCGGTCACCACGTGCGTCTCCGTCACCTCGCGCACCAGCGGCACTCGCTTGTAGCATGTCCGGGCCACGGTCTGACATGTACAACCGCCCTCGGTATGTCCGCAACGAGAGCACTTTGTCCTGACCGGCACGGTGACCAGCTCCGTAAAGGGCCGCAGGCAATACTCGGTCACCTGTCGCGTTGTCGTGACCGGCCGGCATACCCGAAACGGCTGGCACTCCATGGTTGTTTCACAGACGGGTCGACAGACGTTGATGCAGCGCGTTTCAAAGACGGTGTCGAACACCGGCTTGCAGACATTTCGCGTCTGCTCGTCGTAGACCGTTTCGAGCTTGGTTTTCATGACCGTCTTGGTGCAAGCCGGCACCAGGTCCACCCTCGTCTTGGTCTTCATCACGGTGAACGGGACCATCTCGGTCACGCATTCGAAAGCCGGTGCCGGGGCTGGAGTGATCGCGCAAGGCGTCTGCTTGCAGACATGGCACGCGATGACAGTCTCGCCGGCCAGCGAGACTAACAGAACCGGCGCCGCAAGCCACCATGGTCGAACTCTCATGGCAATCAATCTCCAAAATGAGTCGTCTCTTGTTCCCGCGGGACGTCGACAGAGAGGCCTTCGCGAAATGGGGTCGGTGAATCTTACACCACGAAAACTCCTTGAGAGGCCGTTTTTTCAGCCCTTCGCTCATCCAATCGACAGCGACGTGAATCGATCGGAAACGCGCGGCACCCCCGGACCGGGATTCCCGGCAAGACCGTCCCCTTCGACTGGGATACGTGTCGGGCTACTTCGCCAGGCGCAACACCTTCGAGGTCGTCCACCCGGTTCCTGACATCTCCCCCCTGCCCTGTCTCGCGGCGGGTTTCTTGACCTTGGCTGCCTCGCGCCCCAGTATAAGATCACGACCGAGGTGATCGAGGTCTGGTCACGGATTATGAGCGCGAGCACGACCAGCCGGCTGGTGCTCAAGAACGTGGTTCTGGAACAGCCGGCGGCCCGCGACTTCGTTCGCGCTCAGTTCGCCCGCTTTCAATTGCGTCCGATCGGCTGGACCTCGAGGGCCCGGCCGAGCACTACACATTCCTGGAGCGGTACGCCGGCATCGACGTCGCCCTGGATACGTTTCCCTACAATGGTGGAACGACAACCATGGAAGCCCTCTGGCAAGGCGTCCCGGTGCTCTGCTTTGCCGACGACCGCTGGGCCTCGCGGATCAGCGCCTCGCTGCGGTGTATTTTCCGTGTGGTCCGTGCTTTCCGTGGTTAATTGTATTCATCCCGTCCGGACTCGCACCATCACGTGGCTTTCTTCGGGCGGCCTCGAGGCCGGAGGCATGACTCCAAGCCCAGGCGCTCGGCCGTCTTCCTCGTCCAGCTCTCGTCGCCGAACGGCCGGCCTCGGGAGACGGAATGGCGGAGCCGCTGGAGGTCGCCGGCCGACAGGGGCGCGTTGACGGTTCGTAGCCAGTGTGGGCCTCGCACCGGGGGCTTACCGCGGTAAAGGAACGGATCCTTCCGACGCCAGCGCGGCACGCTCGACCAGGCCCACTCTTCCGCCCGGGCGACCAGATCCGCCCGCACCGGGTTGCGCTCGACGTAGCGCAGGACCGCGACCAGGTGGTCGTCATCCTGGATCGGAAACGCCTTGAACCGCCCCTGCCAGACATGGCCGCTGGTCCCGTGGTCCCGGTGATAGCGGCGTGCGTGGGCCGTCAGCAGCCACTGCATCCAGCGCCCGAGGTCGCCGTCGGCCTTCGGGCGCAGGACCAAATGGAAGTGATTGGGCATCAAACAATAGCCCAGGACATCGACGGGCAACTTGGCTCGCGCGTCGACCATCGCCTCCACGAACGCGGCATAATCCTCGTCCTTGTGGAACACCGCCTCCCGGCGATTGCCCCGACTCAGGGCGTGATACCACATCCCACCAACCGAAGCTCGTGCTGTTCGCGGCATGAGACGAGCGTAAACCAGGCGACGCCGCGAGTCAATAAAGCGCTATGTCCCCCTTTGTCCTCGCCCCTGTGGTTAATTGAGGCGGATAATCCCGAGCCGACCATTGCGGAACGGATTGCAGTTTGATTTAATGGATTGCAGTTTGATATTAAGGAGCAAATGCCTGTAGGTGGTTGGATGAAGTGAGAATGTCCATCCGGGTGGGCTGCCCTCACCGGCAAAATCCCGAAATGAACCCAGACCGATAGTGATCGCTCACAAGTGACTAGGGGGTGTGTGATGCCGACGGATGCATACTGGGGCGTCGATTCGGTGACCGCCTCCGACCACAAGCTCTCCATTGCTGGCCATCCCACGCTGTACGAGCACATCACGAAGCTCGCCGGGCAGATGCCCGACTTCTGGGGCCGTTACATCGGCGGCCATTACGCGATCACGGCCAAGGAGGCCGACGCCCTGTTCGACCTGAGCGGCGGCCAATGCCGCATTTTGCTCGCCTACAACGGAGCGACGAACACCCACACCAGCGTCGGCGGCGGCCGCGCGCAGGGGATCCATGACGCCGGCAAGGCGGTCAAGGCCGCTAAGCACGCCGGCGTGCCGCCCGGCGTGATGATTTTCGCCGACATCGAACCCAACTGGCACTGCACTCAAGAGTGGTTCGAGGGCTGGTTTCAAGGGATGTTCGCCTCTCAGTACGGGGGCATGGGGGGTGTTTACGAGAACCCTCTGGCCTGGAACGCGAGGAACTTCCGCGACCCCTACATTAAAGCCGTCCAGGGCGATTCCCCTTTCATCTTCATGGACCCCCCGTCAAAGGCGCGCTACCTCTGGTCGCAGCAGCCGAATAAAGGGTGCAAGTTCCCCCGGCAGATCGACTTCGGCTACATCCCTGCCGAGCCCGCCGGCCTGTCCGGCGTGACCGTTGTCTGGCAGTACGCGATCAACTGCCTGAAGCCGACGGGCGGCAAGTGGGGTCTGATCGACATGGACCTCGCCAACGACCTTGGATACAACGTGATGTGGCGTGCGCCCGTCTTAGTCTGAGGACGTGTTGTCAGCCCGCCTGCACCCTAGCCGACTCGGCGACAAACTGGCCGACCTCGACTCGGTTTCCGTCGATCCAATCATTCTGGCCCGATCCTGACCGTCCGGGGGCCTTTCCCAATCCGCGAGTTGTACCGGAGGGCGGACCCGGCTCGGGGCGAGTGGCCGGGGTAAAGTCTTCGTTACCCCGGTCTTCTGGCGGGGGGGCGACCCGACTTACACGGCGCGAACCCGACCCGTCCTCATCCCCCTCCTTCAACGGCTGGGGTTCTTTGTTGCGCCATGGGGCGGGGAAAACACGGACATACAGGTTTTCACCCGTTTCCTTAAGAACAGGCAATGTGCCCCTTTGAATGATCCTGGAAACGCGCTATATCCCCCATCGTCCTTGATCGCTACGTCCCCCTATGTCCGCTCCGAAGCCACCGCTGTTGACTCCACTGGTTTCGACGGAGAATGAAATCGAGACGAGAACCACGGAGGAGAGGATGGACGACATCTTGACGCTCCAGGAGATCGAGGCCGGGTACGCACCGGAATGGGTGCTGATCGGCGATCCGCAGACCGACGAGTCGCTCCGGCTCCAGGCCGGTAAGGTCCTCTTTCACAGTAGCGATCGCGACGCGGTTTGCCGAAGGCGATGGAGTTTCCACCGGGTCGGATCGCTGCGCTTCCTCGGGGAACATCCTGCGGACGTGGTACTCGTCTTATGAGCGTGCCATGGCATCAGTGGGCAACTTTCGTGCCGGGGTAATAGATCCGTCGATGTGGGCCAGCTCAGGGAAGCTAGAAGTCCTTCTTCAACCCGATCTGGATAAAAGGAGCGGATTTCCCTCCGGGACCACCCTCAACCTGGCCGCCGGCAGACAGGAACATAGTGGGGAGGACAGTCGTGTTCTCGTTGAAGAGCGACTTGAGGAGGGCATTGAGGTCCATGTTGCCCGTCAGGCCAAATTGGTCACCCACCGCGCCCTTGCCTCCGCTCACCGCCGGGACCTTCACGTAGAGCTGGTCCTGGAAGTCCACGCTGAAGACCTTGGACTTGGCCAGGTCGGCGCGGGTCCAGTTGACAAACAACTGGTAGTCCGCCCCCTCCTTCTTGTCGAGGTTCTGGTCCCTCTGAATGCCAATGGCGAACTCATTGTGGCCGGGGAGAAACCCCAAGTAGTCATTCGGTCCACGGGGCTGCACAAAGATGATCTGGCCGAGGACGAACGTCAGGGCGTCGCCGGACTGGAGCCCGATCTGCACCTCCACCTTGATCCCAGGCTTATCGTCGTCGGTCTTGGGCGGTAAGGGCTTGGAGCCCGCGGGCGGCGTGCCCCCCGGGGGCACCTTGACAGGGGCGTAACAACCCCATTGGTCGTCGGGCTTCTGCCACCAGCTCCATCCTTTCGGAAGGCTCATGTCGGTCGGACTTCGGTCGGACACTTCGGTCCGGCCACAGATCGTGAAGAAGGAGGTCGGGATCAGCAGTTCCCAGGTCGCCGGCCCGACGATCCCGTCGACGGGGAGGCCGTTGAGCTCCTGGAACGCCTTCACGGCCGCCTCGGTCTTGGAACCGAAGTGCCCATCGGGTTTCAGCCGGACGTAATGAGGGGTCTTGCCGTGCCTCCGAAGGTGGGGCGCCGCGGCATGGCCATGATGAGCACGGGCCGAGTGGAGCGCGCCCGACCCCCAGACGTACCTCAGGTCCGCCCAGGACGAGACCATCCCCCAGGAGTAGAGCCGGATCGGCCCCTTCAGCGGATATTTGCCGGCATATCCTCCGCCGACGTGAAAGCTCGCTTGCGCCACGAGGGGAACGGTTTTCGGCCGCCGGCTGGTGGGCGTCTGGAACGGCATCAGCTTGTTCAACGCCTCTTGCACGAGTTCCACATCGTTACCGCGATCGTTCAAGCCCAAGATTCGTCGCATCGTCATCGCCTCTTGAGAAATTCCCGACCTGAGATGCTCGTTCGCGATCGATCGCCTCTAACCAAGCTATAGACGTGAGACGCGGCCGCGTGACGGCCGTCAAGGGGTGAAACGATAGCTCGCAGACGGATCGGATCGCCGCGCTGGGAACGAAAAGGGGGACATACGGATTTGCCGCCACCCAATAAAGCGCTATGTCTCCCTTTGTCCAGCGCTAGGTACCCCTTTCCCAGCATAATGAGTGAATAAGCGCCACGTCCCCCTTTGGCCCCTCATAGGCGTCTGGACCCGATTCCGATTCTAGGGACCAGCGAGCCGGCGGGGGTCTCCTTGTAGGAGGGGGCACCGTCCCCCGATCCGGACTTTCCCTATTGCGTGGACCTCTTTAGATCAATGATGTCGTGTATGAACGTGAGGGTGGTGCGGTACCGGATGGAGTGCGGCATTCCGGCGCCCCTGGAGTCGGGCTAACCAGGTCTGCGCGAGAGCGGCAATGGGACCGGCTTGATCAGTGCCGTTGACGGAAAGACGCGCTCCACGGAAGTCGACATGCCGTGCGTTAATATGGCGATCCAGCCTTTGCCCGAAAGTGCCGTTCATCATGCCGTGGACCAGGACGAACAGTGCCACGCTGGGCTGAAGCGCCAGATCGGGATCGACCTCGAGGTTGATGTTCAAGAGCGTGCCATAGGTCTGGTAATGCTCGACGTGAGTGAGTTGAACGTAGCCTCGACCATAGTAGATATAATCCTTGGGCCTCTCTCTCAAGTTATATCTCAAACTGCGCCGTTCGATTTCGTTCCGTGGCTCGTGATTCTCAAACCGTTCGCGGACGGGCGCGAACAGGCCGCCGGTCTCGTGTTGGACCGTTGCAAGGATGTAGGCCCGCTGCTCGAGCATGGTGACGTTCTGTCGCTGGCATTCGGCGATGATGGCGTCGACGGTGGCCTGCTGGTTGCCTCCCTGAAAATTCCCGATCTGTCCGCCGACCGCGGATTCGGGAAGGAGCTGGACGTTCAGTGGGCTGGCATGAAGCGTTCCCCGTGGCTTGCCAGGCATGTCCGCGGCGGTCCGCGCCTCGAGAACGGTGCGATCCGTGCAGAACGTGGGGAGATCGACCGTCAAGGCACGCACGACATATACCCATGTATGTGGAACGATGGGTCGTTCAGAAACCGGAATCACCTCCACAATCGGGTCCCGTGCTGTGACGATCAGGCGGTTGCCTTGGTCATCCCCGCCCCAGACCGCGATCAGTCTCCACTGCGGCTGCTTCCACGTCGTGTTCCCAAAAGGAACCTTGAGGACCCAGTCGGAAACCTTGAATATGTCGTAGATTCCCCGTTCGACCATCCGGTCTTTCATTTCTTGTGAGAAAAACGCAGGCAGATGGGTGGGGTCTCGTAAGAGCGTAAGCGGTGCCCGCTGAAAATTCGCCATCGTTCTTGCTCCCGGCCGAGTGGCACCATGGGTTGACAGGAAGACGAAGGAAGGATCGCCCTGATCATCTTGACAGATCCGTATTCTACGTTCCCCACATCCCGCGTGGAATATCCTCGAATTTCGGAAGGCGCCGTCGACAAGACAAAGGGGACACAAGTAATCAGCTTTCGACCACTGTCCCCCTTGGACCGGCCGAGTTTTGTGCGTGGCCATTTCTCGGCTCCAAGGAGCGGGCCGGGGCCGAGGCGCGGAAACGTCTAAAGAATCGGCCCGGCGACCGCGAGGCATGGCGCTTGCTCGCCCGCTCGGCGGGCCGGCAAGGCCGTGGCGCCGAGGCTAACTCAGCGTCCGGGAGGTGCTGACGAGCTGCGGGAAGTAGAACGCAACGGACTCGTTGTGGCCGCTGGCGACCCCGTAGGTGAAGTTGTCGGTCTTGTTGCTCAGCGGGGGCATGGGCTTGATCAGTACCTCGATGCTCTTCGACTTGCGCGCCTTCGCGAAATCCAGGATCAGTTTCGCATCGTCCCCGGTCCCGGTACGGTGGTCATGTTCGTTGACCACGGGGTTGGTCGGTCCTTTCGGCTTGGTCGGGTCTTTCAACTTCGGCACCCACCAGCTACCGGTCGAGAAAACCCAAAGTCTGTCGAGGGTATGGGCGGGATTCGCGGCCCACGCCTTGAAGGCGGGGCCGCTCCCATAGGTGCAGTCGACACACCAGATCTCTCGCACCTTGTCGAACGTCCCGCCGAACCCGGCCATCGTACTCATGATCGCCCCGCCACCGGAGTGCGCCGCAAGCACGATCTTGCCGATGTCCGTCACCTTGGGATTCATGTTCGCCCGCACGCCGTTCAGGACTTGCTGAAGGAAGGCCTCGGCCTGGTTTTGCCGGTTCAGCAGCCCCGCTTTCGACGTGTCGCCCAGCGTCGGAAACACCAGGAGGAAATTCCGCTTGGAGGTCTTGAGGATGAGGTCGCGGAGCTTGAACTCGGGGACGTTGAGGTAGTCTCCGGCCGAGAAGCCCTTCAAGTTGACGCTCTTGTTCAGTTGGCCCTTGTGCCCGTGGAACCAGAGGAGGACGTCGACCTGGGCCCCGAGCTGTTTCGGGGCGGGCGCGTACGCGACGGTCATTGGCGACACCGCCGCCTGGCCCTTATCGACCGGGACGGCCAGGTCGATCTTGAGGTTCAAGGTCATCCCCGGCGTTGCCGCCGGCGATCCCCCCCCATCGGCGCCGGTGATGACGTCGGGGTCCGCCGACGGCGCCAGGCTCGGAGTGGCTTTCGGGTCGAGGCCGGCCATTTCTCGTCCTCGGAAATCGAGACTTGGCGCCGAATTGCGCGAGTGTTCCACTTATTGACGAACCGATGATCCTCTGCGGCACGATGGTATCACAACCCGCCACGGACTGTCACGGCGCAGCAGGATCCTCGCGGTCGCCAGGAGATTTTGCCGAGTCGTGTCATTCTCGACCCGGTTCACTCACCAATACGACACGTAGGGCTCTTCTCTTCTGTATCCGTCTTCCGCCTCAGAAACCGAAAGAACACGACTCAGAGAGAATCTACGACTGGATGAGGACGGGTTTCGCGGGGTCCGGGGCTATTCCTGGTCAGACCGAGTTTCAAGTTAGCTTGAAACTCGGTCTGATCCCAAGGTTCTGGACCCCAAGGTTCTGCCAAGGTTCTGGAAACTCGGTCTGACCCCAAGGTCCCCCTGAACGAACTCGAAGAGCCCCAGGTAAAGGGGTAATTTCTCTTGTGAAACCCCCCTGTGCGGTCGGAGCCAAGACCTCAACAGCGACCAAAGCCCTCGATCGTGTTGACACGCGGCTTTGCGGGGTCTGACCCCAAGGTCCCGGAATGGCGG
>JBAUOX010000016.1:0-4412 GCA_049579985.1 Isosphaeraceae bacterium
ACCATGCCCAGGGCCGCGAACATGAGCGTCGCCACCATCGCCAGCGAGCACTTTCCCAAAGGCGACCAGAGCTTTTCGCCCAGCAGCAAGTGAGCCCCCACCGTTGAGCTCACCACGATCAGCAAGACAGCCAGGCAGAGGATCAGCTTCTGCCAGTGCTCCAGCAAGAACTCGCCGCCCACGCTCGACCACGAAAGGGAAGGTGGCGACGACTCGTGCTGGCCGGACAAGACGTCGGGTGAGATGGCTCCATCGCCGGAGACGACCGGTTCGGGCTCTTGCCGGATGGGTTTCTGCACCTGCTGCGGAATCCGCAGCTCGCGTTCCCGGGCGAAGTCCGCCCGGCGCTTCTGCTCGGCATCGCGGCGAAGCCGTTCGCTGCGCAGTTGCGCGAGAGTGACAGCCATGTCCGGGAAACGCTCGACTGTCTCGCTGCAGATGGCAATGGCATCGTCATAGCGATCGAGCCTTTCGCAAACGCTGACTTCGAGTTCCCATGCCTCGCGCTGCTCGGGCTCGGTCAGCCGAGCACGCTCGGCCCACTCCTTTGCCCCGGCAAGGTTCCTGGTCGCCACAAGCTTTCGGGCCCGACCGAGCTGGGCCCGGTAGACTCCGTGCCGATCGATGGCCTCACGCCGGAGCCGAATCTCGCTACTGATCGTCTCGAACGAATTCCCCGTGATCAGTCCCCGGTCGCGGAGTTCCTCGATCTTGCGGCGGAAGTAGTCGAGGTGCGAGAGTTCCTGCCGTTCCGCCCCCTTGAGATCGGGCTCGATCGTTTCGTTGATCATCGTCATGGTGAAGACCTTGAGCGAGTTCTGCCGCGATCGCCGGTCGCGGTTCTTCCCCGCGCCAGCCAGGCAACATACTCCGCGCGGACTCTGGACGTGTCCCCGGCGCGGACCAATGCTCTACGACTCTTACGTACGAGACAGGTTTTCCCTACAAATCGATTTATCGCAGCGAGAGTTGAAGCCGGATGGCATAGCGGCGCAGCTCCTGGTCGAGCCGGTCGAGATCTCCCAGGTGAGACTGCGCGTCCTCGATCCGGCGGTCGGACTTGACTCGCGGCGCGATCGCTTGCAGGTATTGCCGGAACCGGGGCAGCGCCGCCGGCTCCTTGATCAGGTAGTGCACCAGCAGCCAGCTCTGGGCATAGCCCAACATGATGCGAGCGGCATTGCCGGCGCGGAGGACGGTATCATCGCCGATCAGCTCGCGCGCGGGAATCCAGGGCACCCGCCTCTGGATTCTGGCCAGGTCGTCCATCCGCCTCAGGTTGAGCCGTCCGAAATCACTGGGCCCTGAGACCTTGCGAGGCTCGCCGTGGGTGCCCAGACCCTCGACGATGCAAAGCGGCGTGTCCCCCGCGCGGTTGAGCAAGCCCGTATTGAAAGAAAGCTGGTGCGTTCCCTCGTGGGCCAGGGTCTCCATGTTGAGGTGCGACGCCCGTGGCTCGATGGGCACGTTTCTCCAGTCGAAGACGTGCAGCACGTTGGTCGTCTTGTCGTAGATTCCCGCCGGTTGAAGAGGTCGTCCCTGCGCGGCGGCACCGAGCAGCGACGGCAAGCGGAAAAACCTTCCAAACGATCGGTCATCACGAAACATGATCACGATCAGTGGACTGTCCGGCTGGTGCACGTGGAACCCAAGGGAATCAAAATACCTCTGATAATCCGCAGCAAGCTGTTCGCAATCGGCGAGGATCGTCGTGATGAATGCTCTGGGGGCGTCCCCGATCGCCACGTAATGTGCCGAGTGGACGGTGCTGAGGGGGCCGATCTCGGCTTGGTCCAGTTTATCTCGGACCGCGGCGAGCTCGGCGTCCGGCGGCGGCGCGGGCGCGCCCTTGTCCTTCGCTGGAGTCTGCGTTTCCTTGGCTGGACTTTGCGCCGACCGCGCGGTCGTTGTGCCGCCGCCGGAGCCGACCACCCCGCCCAGCATCAGCCGCAGCCAGTCGCGCCGATCCAGAAGCGCCGATTTCGATTCGTCTTCGCCGTGGTGGACTCGCATGATCAACCAGCCGTTTCGAGCTCGCCCCAGGTCTCCCCGACCCCCGCAATTCCAGCATATCCAACGGAGCAGACGCCGGAAACAGGCACATTTCCGCCGCGCTTTGCTCGCGGGATCTGGACTTCCTGGAGGGCGCGACGACTGGCGGCTTGTTTCGCGCGTGGGCGCCGTTCGGGTGTCAAGAATGTTTCCAGGCGGAGAACATTCCTGACACACGCCGTCCCGGCTAAGATGGATTGAAGGAGGACTCGCCATGAATGTCATCGAAGAGACGATCGAGGCCACACTGGACTCGAACGGTCAACTGCGACTAACACACCGGCCGCGGCTGCCGCCCGGCCCTGTGCGAGTCACGATCCGTGTCGTCGCGGCGGTTGAGCCACAGCGCGGCTTGGCGGACGTGATCCGGGAGATCGCAGCCGAGCAGCGCTCCCGCGGCTTCCCCGGGCGGTCGGCAGAAGACCTGCGGGCCGAAGACGATGAGCGCCTGGCCGAGGACGCCGAGCGGGATCAGGAACTGGACGCCGCGCGCCGCGGGACCTCGCCGGGGGGGCCGTGAGTGCTGTACTACCTGGACCCCATGATCGTTATCTACGCGGTCGAGGGCAACCCTGCCGACCAGCAACGTGCGTGAAATCACCTGGCCGCGCTCGAACAGGCCGGCCGTCGATTCGCGATCAGCGACCTGACCCGCACGGAATGTTTGGTCCCGGTCTTTGGCCCGGGCGGCCAGCGGCTGTCGGACTTTATCCGGCTCTTCCACGGGCCGATCCTGAGCACGCTGGGCCTGACTGCCTCGATGCACGCCCGGGCCAGCGCTATCCGGGGTGGTCACACATACCCGGCAATTCTGCCCGCTCAACCGAAGCCGTACGGGCTCGCCGACGCCCTCCCTCTCGCCGTCGCGATCGAGTCCGGCTGTGACGTGTTTGTGACCAACGACAACCAATTGTCCAACTTCCCGGACATCACCGTCGAGGAGTTGCCGTGATCGTGACCGAAGCCGCATCGCCGAACCAGCAGCTGCACTTGACCGTGGCCGCAACACTGGTTTCGCGCGACACCGTGCTCTTGCAGCGGCCCCGGCAGGCGAACTTGGTCGGTTCGACCCTCAGCAGCGGACCGAACCCGCTGCCCGGACATTCCGCTGTATTATTTGCTCATGGCTGCAAATGAGCAGGGCAGCCTACCGCCTACCTCTCTCGTTCCGCTCTGACCCGCTTTGCCTTGTCCTGCGCCGGCCGGGTGTCGCGGATGGCTTCCGTGGTCAGGACCAGGCGCCGCCCGATTGCGGCAGCGTAACGCCAGAGCGTGTCAAGCGTCGGGTTCTTGTTGTGCCCGTTTTCCAGGCGAGAAAGTGCCGGCTGGTCGATCCCACAACGCCGGGACACCTCGGCCAGGGTGAGTCCCGCCGCCTCGCGGGCCCGCTTGATCTCTTCCACGAACGGGCGCAGCTCGCGATACTCGCCGTGTAGGTCGAAGTTCGCCCCCTCGCCGCTGGCAATCAACTCTTCGGGGGAAGGGTGCCAGTTTCGGAACTTGTCTCGGATGGCCCGATGGCGTGCCCGGTCTTCCGCAGTCCACTGGACCTTGGGGCGAACCTCGTCTCCTTTCTTGTTGTCTCTCATCGTCTCTTCCTCCGCTTTCTGGGACCAGGCGGCGGGACTTCGTAGGCCGTAATGGGGTAAACGGTCAACGGGTTGTCGGACACCTTCTCGAAAACGACTGTGAGGTACTTGCTGCTGGTCGTCCAGCCAAACGCCTCAGGCTGGCCGCTGCTCCGGCTCTGGGTCGCTGTCTCGTAATTTCCCGCCAGCACCTCTTCAACCTCTTCCCGGGTAACGCCGTGCCCTTCGACGCAGATGTGCTAGTAGTTCCCCTCCGGGTCGTCTTCCAGGTCCCATATGAAACCCACTCGGCCTATGACCGGCACTCCCCAGCTCTTGTAGTAAAATACAAGATTCGCGGCAGGCGATCAAGAGCACATTGCGGCGCCGTTGAGCAATAAATGTGGCAACAGGTTGGCAACAACACTGCCCGTGCGGCCTCAACGCGTCTAACATGTGAACAAATGCAGCGTAATCCGGGAACAGATGCAGCGTAATCCGGTGTCGCAGCGTAATCCGGTGTCGGTTCATCTTTTCGGGCAAGAATGATGAACTGACACCGGATTTCCTCGGAATTTTAGAGGGGGAAGGGGAAACCCGAAGCTCGATCGAGCCCGCCGGGCGCCCCTTCCCTACTCCTCGGCATTAGTTAACTAATCTCAGCGGCGGCCAAGGAGTGAGCCATTAGTATCGCACAGCCAGTTGAGCCATTCCGCGATCCGTCGATCGTGGCTTTGGCTCTCTCAGTCCTGTGTTGGACGAAGCGGCTTCGCCGCGGGATGGGGGGAGCGG
>JBAUOX010000017.1:0-9143 GCA_049579985.1 Isosphaeraceae bacterium
GTGGAGGAAATCCCGCCACAAGTGTCTGTCACACAAGAGCTTAGGGTGATACTCGCCAATTGACCCCCCGAAACGCAGTATGAGCGTTCACGATTTGTAAAGTCCCGCGCCATCGATTCCACGGCGCTCAGGAGAGGCCGGGCAGGAGCTTGAGAATCTTCTGCCATCGCGACTCTCGTTCCTGCTGCAAGACCACCATTCGTTGATGAAGCCAGACGATGACATCGCGATCCGACTCCAGGTTTGATTCCCCGGATCGAGGCTGAGGCTCTTTGACCTCGAGGCGCTCAAAACCAGAGGGACTGAGCGGAGCCTGGGAAGAAGAAGCGACCCCCAAACCATCGCCCGCAGACAGAACGGGCGGGACCGATGCGACATCTGGAGCGGTTCGAGCGGCCGCCGGGGTCACCGGGGCATCAGTTTCAGACTCGATCCGTTCCTGAACTCTCGATCCCGCTCCCGAAATCTGAGGATCGCTTAACGCTGTCGAAGCGCTGGCCGGAACCACGGGGGTCTGATCTTGGGAACGTGCGGCTAACTCAAGCTTTATCGCGTGGAATTCACGGGTGAGGTCGCGGAGTTGATCGAGCTCCTCACGAATTGTTGCCATTTGATCACGGTGCAAGGTGCCAAACATCTGAACTATCATCGAGATTGCCTGCTGGAATTGATCTAACATTTGCTGTTGCATCTGACCGAACTGATTCATCAGCGGTACCAGCAGCGTTTCCGTAATTTCTCCCTTCTCCAGCCGGGTCGGCACGCTGACGGCGGGGGAGATGCATTCGCTGCCGGTTGCCTGCCCACTGAAGTCTCGTGGCGCAAGGACCTCTGAAGCCAGCATCTGCCATGAGTGTGCGGGGAGGGACCGCGAGCCGGCTGAGTCGCCGTTGGAGAAAACAGGAGTAAGCGGAAGTTGACTTGTAGGGCGAGTCTCTGCAATCGTGGCGCGCCGGCCTTCCTCGGAAGCAGACGCGTCGGAATCCAGGCTGGCAAATCGGATCCGCATACGAATGCGGTATCGACCAACTCTCAGCACATCATTGTCGGCAAGCAGCGCATGACGTACCAGAGCATCATTGACGCCACTACCATCCGGCCCGAGCAGATCAACAATCCATAAGCCCAGAGGGGTCCGCAGCAAACTGCAGTGGAAAGGTGAAACGCTGGAGTCAGCGAGGCGGAACTTGCACCCACTGGCCGAACCTATCAATGACATCACCCGGTTCATCGGCCAGCACGCTGAACGTGAAGGTCCGTTCAGAAACTTCAGGGAGACCTCAGGTAGGGCTTGATCGTCGTAGGACCGGGCTACCAGCGGTGAAACGTGCAGTCCCGGCCTGGTTTCGCGATTCCCCGAAGCCGAACCGCTACCCGCCAGCCGTTGAAGCTCGAACGGCCCGATCCGGATCGACTTTCCAGCCTCAAGCCAGCCGAACTTCCGCAGTTGCCCCTCAGCAGACGTTCCTGACCGACTATCCAGATCGAGCCAGAACGCCCGACCCTCGACGATTTGCAAATACACGTGTCGCCGACTGACGAGCTTGTGATCGAGAGGCACGTCCGCACGCTGATCACGACCAACCAGTGCAAATGGCTGGTGCAAGAGCCGTACTCCACTTTCGTTCGGGCTAGGACCTCGAACGGCAAGCTGAAGCGGTCCTGCAATTTCACAGGCTTTCATAAATACATTCATATGATAATCGAATCCCGACGGTGAGGTCGCGGAAAACTCTGGCGAACGACCACCTTGATTGGGCGGAACGTCAGTTCAACGTGTCGTTTGATCGAGGTTGTCGATTTTCTTGCGATGCCAGGAACATCTTGAGTGCTGGCGGGCAGCGAATTCATGCACAGATTGCTGTCATGATCCATTATTGGAGACCGCGCATTTTCTGTCCATGAGAGAATGGGGAAATCTGATGCCACGAGCTTGCTGTCTACCCAAAGCAACGGAATAGCCTGGGATGGCTTGCCAGTTGGTACAATGCTGAGGCATGGTGCAAGGCGCACAGCCCTTGGTACTCCGAGACCTGGAGATCCGTCTTGATTTTGGAGGAACCTTCAAGCATGTTTCGCAAAGGCATCATTCTGGCCGGTGGTTCGGGTTCGCGGCTCTATCCGATTACCCGAGCCGTCAGCAAGCAGCTCCTGCCTATCTACGACAAGCCGATGATTTACTATCCCCTCTCGACGTTGATGTTTGCCGGCATTCGCGAGATTCTCCTGATATCCACGCCAGACGACATCAGGAATTTTGAGCGGATCTTGGGGGATGGACGACAGGTCGGCCTTACCATCAGGTACGCCGTGCAGCCGAGTCCCGGTGGACTGGCCCAGGCATTTCTCATTGGCCGGGAGTTCGTCGGTGAGGACAACGTCGCCTTGATCCTGGGAGATAACATCTTCTATGGCCAAGGATTCCAGGGGATGCTGAGGCGCGCGTGCGACCAAACCAACGGAGCAACGGTCTTCGCCTATCCGGTCAAGGATCCCGAGCGCTATGGCGTCATCGAGTTCGATGTCAAAGGCCACGTTCTTTCGATCGAGGAAAAACCGGCTCGTCCGAGATCGCACTACGCAGTAACCGGGTTGTACTTCTATGATAATGAGGTTCTTGATATCGCCGCTGCGATGCGACCCTCGCCCCGCGGTGAACTGGAGATCACCGATGTCAATCGGGTTTATCTCGAGCGCCAGCAACTCCGGGTTGAAGTCTTCAGCCGAGGATTCGCCTGGCTTGACACCGGCACTGTGGAGTCGCTGATCCAGGCCGCGAACTACGTGGAGACCATCGAATCCCGGCAAGGCCTCAAGATCGCCTGTATCGAGGAGGTTGCTTACCGAATGGGATTCATCCCCGCCTCTCAGGTCGAACTCCTCGCCCAGAATCTTCCCAACGACTATGGCCGCTATCTCAAGGAATTGATCCGGGAGACTCAGAACAACCCGGACCAGCCCGGGCCTCTGGCCTGAGACCAGCCGCCGAACGTGACCCGGACGCTCGGGTTCCCGAAGATTACCTCAACGTGTTCCAAGGTCTTCAAGAAATCGCTGGTACCCGGGAACGTCCAGAGCATGAAGTCTCTCCGGCGTCAACCCTTTGGCACGTGCCTTCTCCAGAGACTGCGCGGCGGCCTGCTTGTCGCGGGCTTGAAGATAGGCTTGCGCCAGGTGGAAGTACTTCGGGCCGGAGGGATCCTGTTTGGTCGCCTCGATGAGGTCCGTGATGGCGTCCTGGCTATTACCCAGCTTCGTGTAGACGACTCCGCGAGTATCGAGTAGCTCGGGAATCGGTCCGCTGAGTTTGATCGCGCGGTTGATATAGCCGAGGGCCACGTTCAGATCATCATTCCTGAGCGCCATCAGCCAGGCGAGGTTGTTCAGCAAGGTCGCGTTATCCGGCCCTTTCTCGACGTACTGCGCGTACAGAGCCTCGGCTTCCTGGAATCGTCCCAGACGCTCGCGAAGACCGGCCAGCGCGAGCACGAGAAAGGGGGACTTAGGTTGTTTTTCGAGCCCTCTTTGCATCCACCCGGCAACACGGTCTAACTGAGCCTTATCGCGGTCGCCACCAGGAAAAGAAAGCACGTCCAGGGTGCCTTTAACGAGCCCCTCGGGGTTGGTCGTTACGTTCCAGAGTTGCTCGCACTCGTCGAGCGCTTCCTCGACTCGACCGTGGCAACCCAGGAAGACGGCTAGTACCAGACGGTTCTGAGGGCGATCCGACTTCTCCAACAACTGTCGCAACAACTCCTCGGCCAGTTTGGTCTCGCCCAATTCGTCGGCCAGATTGGCCAGGAGCTGCCACACCGGGTCAGACAGGTTGGGACGCTTGGCGATCGCCCGGATTAGCTCGATTGCCTTGTCCATCCGACCTCGAGCCTTGTAGAGCCGAGCCTCGAACGCCACGACGTTGAACGCGTCGGGGCGAAGAGCTTTCAGTTTGTCGATCTGATCCTGGGCCTCGATCAACACCTCCTGCCTCTGGTCGCCCTGGCAGCGCTTCAGCAACTCGTCAATGAATTGCGCGATGTAGTCAGGGCGACGATTGAAGACTTCAAGATCGCCCGTGTTCTCGGTCTGCGCCACGAGTGTTCTGTACTGCTCATGAGCTTTTGTCCAGTCACCGTCTTTGCTGTACATCAAGGCCAGCCTGAAGCGATCCTCGGGACCGGCCATGTTGGTGCCGACCAGTTCTTCCAGAATGTCGCGTGCCTCGCGGCGTTTCTCAGCGTCCCTGCTTGCCAGCAACGTCAAGATCAGGGTGTGCCTGGCCAACGCCCTCTTCTCGGGGTTCTTTGGGTCGTTGTTCTCCGGGATCGTCTTCAACTGTAACTCCAGCTCCTTGATCTGCCCGGAGCGGAACAGGTAATCGAAGTACTGACGGATTACCATGAGGTCATTGGGCTGGGCCTTCTTAGCCGCCGTGTACCAGCGGCCTGCTGTTTCAAGCCAAGACTTGGATTTCTGGTCAGCCTGGCCGGCAGTCTTGTAGGCTCGCCCCAGCATTTCGCAGCACCGGGCAGGTCCAAGAGGCTTTTCCTTGAGGGCTGACTCGGCACCAAGGACCGCATTCTCGGCCTTCTCCAACTGCTTGGTCAAGGTGAGGAAATCAACCAGGGCGATCCAACGGGCGGAATCCAACGGAGTCGCGTCGACAGCCTCGCGAAGTTCTTTCTCGGCCTCATCCTGAAGCTGATTGGCTACCAGCATCCGAACCAGAAAGAGAGTCTCGCGAAAATCGTCAGGATTGGCCGCTTTCGCTTTCCGCGCCAGTTCGAGTGCCCCCTTATACTTTTGGTTGCGGAACGCCTCGGCCGAGACCTGACGTAGCAGATTGCTGTCCGCAGTGCTCGTCATCGGAGACTGAGTCCAGAACTTGATGACCTCGTCGTCGTGGTTCGTGACGTAGAGCAAATCGGTGGCTCGGCGGATGGCGTCCAGGTCTCTTAGCCCCAGCTCGATGGCCTGGAGATACAGTTGAGCGGCATCATATTGCTTGTCCTTTTTTTCGCCGTCGCTGAGATCTGGCTGGGACAGGTCGGCCAGCGTCAGCTCGGCCAGCATTCGAGGAATCCGCGGCCAGTCCTGGCGCCGCGACCTCAGGTCGTTGAGCAACGAGCGAGCGGCGTTACGTAGGTTTGCCTGCTGCTTCAGGTCGGTAGTGTTCGCGGACTGCCAGATGAAATACAGAGCTTCCCCGTACCTCCCGTTTGACCCATCGGCCCCCTCGATCCGCTTGATTTCATTGAGCCGATTCTCGATGTCGGCCTTGTTCTTTCCTTGAAGAGCCAGGTCGAGCAGGTGTAATTGAGGCTCGAGATCATTGGGATCAAGATTCGCCAATTGCGACCAGAGATCGGTGGCCAGGGTGCGATCACTGAGACGAGCGGCTTCCTGGGCCAGCACCTCGAGCAGGCGACGGCGGTCGGCGCCCGAAAACGAGGCAGAACTTTCAGCCAGCGCGCCGAGCGCCTTGGGAAGATCGGCGCCTCCTTGAACCGGAAGTAGCCGCGAGCGCTCGAGCCGCAGCGCAACGCTGTCGCCGAGCGACTTTTGAGCTTGATCCAGCAGCTTCCGGGCATCATCGAATTTTCGCTGCCGACGCAACAGCTCGGCCGACTTGATCCACAGACTGAGGTCGCGAGCAGTTCGCGAGCGTGCCTTCTCCAGCAGGTCTTGGGCTTCGGCAGTCTTGTCTTGGGCCACGAGCAATTCGGCCTGGAGAATCACCCATTCGCTTGACTGAGGATTGAATTCCTTGATCAGCTTTTCCACCTCCGTCCAGTCTCGCTGTCCCACCGCCCGTTGTTGGTTTCGCGCAATAAGCAGCCGGACCAGCTGGCCGCGGATCGGGGCTGGCTCCGCCTCGAGTTGCTCTCGCTGTAACTGATCCAAGAGCTGGCGATACTCTTTGATCGCATTGTCGATCTCACCCTGATCGGCGAGGATCGTGGCCAATCTCCACCGCGCCTGCACATCCAGCGGGTTGGCCCGGATGGATCGCTCGTACGCTTCGCGCTCACGAACACGATCACCGAGATGATGGTAACACTGGGCCAGGAGATCATGGACCTGTGCCTTGGCCTCGGGCGATTGCTCCACGAGCGGCTGGAGTCTGACCAGTGATTGAATGGCTTTTTTCCATTCGTTGGAATCGATATGATATCTCGCTTCGAGTAAGCCGATCGAGATTGACGGGAGGTTCAGTCGTTTCAGTTCCTCAATTTGCCTCAAAAGCTCGGTAGTATCTCCACGTTGTGCCAGAAGGTCGGCCAGACTTAGACGGAGCATTGGCTGGTCGGGAAGGAGATCCACGCTGTGGTGCAGACTCGTGATCGCCTTGTCGATCGAGCCGGACCTTTCCAGCATCGCCAGTTCCAGATGAAGCGTGGGCTCGTTGGGTAAGACCTTGAGGCCGGCCTCAATAATCCGACGCGCTTCTTCGTAGTTCTTTGATGACCGCGCGAGCTCGGCCAGCTCCGTGTACACTTTAGGATCGTTGGGGCCCTTCTTGAGCGCGATCAGGAAATCTTGCTTGGCGTCTTCCCGTTCCTGGGGGGTCCGACCGAACTGGCGACGATAGCGTCCACGCTCCAGGTACACCTGGTAGTTTTCCGGATCGAAATCCACCATCTTTTTGATGTCATTATCCGCGTCATCAACGACCTTGCCCGCCTCGACTTTCTGCGCCCCGTCCTTTTGCTTCTCGAGCTGCCTTCGCAGGAGGGTGGCTCGCCGCCAATAGGCTTGCAGCCGCTGGGGTGCGCCATACTCGTAGGCAAGCCGGAATGATTTCTCGGCCCCAGAGGGATCATCCATCACCTCCTGGCATCGCCCGAGCAGGAAGCGAAGGCCGCCGTCCTCTGGCTCGGATTTCAACAGGTTCTCAAGGTGGGGCCGAGCCACGGAGTATCGGCCCATCTCGACGTTCAACTCCGCCAGGCGGCGGCGAGCACTATTATTGGCCGGAAAACGAGTGACGTACTGATCATAGAGCTGAGCGGCCTGCTCCTGACGAGCGGGATTCTTGGGGCCCTTCAGAAGGACGTCGGCGTACTTCAATTTCGCTTCTTGGTCGTCGGGTACGACCTCGAGGTGCTCCTGATAAAACCGCGCTGCCTCCTCGAAGTTCCCATCCTTCTCCGCCCGCGCGGCCTGAGCAAGCACCGACCGATCCATCTTCTCAACTTGATATCTCTGGACGAAGAAAATCGACAACCCCGCAACGAGGATCGTCGTGAGCAGAATCGCCAACCGCTTGACAGTCTTCGAACCCATCCGGTTTGGTCCTCAACGTAGATTGAGTTGCACATCAGGTGTAAGCCGTGGCCTGCGGTGTCACGCGTCACTGGACTCGGCACCTCTAGAGCTTACGATTCTTCCCCCTAAACATCAACCGGACGTGATGACGTGCACGGATCCGCAATGATTCAGAACCACGAACCGGTCTGAAGCAGGTCGCGCTATGAAGACAATCTTCTGGGCATGGCGGCAGTGGCTGCCGAGACAGTTTGTCGACTACCGATTAACCGGACATAGATTGCCTCCAAGGTAGAGTGGAGATTCTGCCATTGCCGCATCCTAGTCTTGCTCTCAGATCTGCTTGCTCGACCAAGGTCGTAACGGCCGATCGCCGGCTTTACAACGCCCTCCAGGGCGGACCCTATGCGAGGCTGATCCTCTGGGTCGAGGATGGAGCATGATTTCGATCGACTTCGATGGAAAGACGCTCGCCACGATCGCGGCCCGAAGCGCGCGGATTCTTCAACTCGCTCGCACCTCGACCCCCGAGCCGGTCCCACCTTCGAAGTGGCGGCTCGCGCGAGCTTGACCAAGCCATTAGCGACGCGTACCATTCCCCTGAGCGTGTGGCATGGTGCCCACGCGATGTGTCCCCGCCGGGAGCGTTACGCCTCGGCGAGAAGGAGAGAATTATGTGTCACGCCTTATGGCGCGAGCGAGAGCGCCACAAGTCTTTTCACTCCATTCACGAACCCGATCGAGAAGAGCACCACGAGCGTGGTGAGCGCGGAGGATGCTTCATGCCTCGCCACGGCCATCATCACGAAGAGGGAGATCGATTCGAGACTCGGTCAGGGTTTGGCGTCAGACGGCCGCTCCGATTCCTCGCCCACAAGCTCGATCTGAACGAGAAGCAGATCACCGAGCTGGCCCGAATCCTGGACGAGCTCAAGACGGAACGGGCACAGGCCGAGGTGGACGACCGCCGCGCCTTGGCAGAGTTCTCCGATGCCGTTGGCGGCGAGGCGTTCGATTCCTCCAAGGCCGGCAGTGCCGGCGAACGACGCGTACAGAGCGCCGCGAAAGTTCGCGACACGCTGATCAATGCCCTTCAACAAATCCACGCGCTCTTGAGCCCTGAACAGCGGCAGCGGCTCGCGTACCTGATCCGTACCGGTGTTCTGGCGGTGTGAGGCGACGAACCGGGAAACGAAGAAACGAGAGCCGCGAGCCAGGCTCGAGACCTCCAGATGACCGGGCTGCGTTTGCCGTGAAACACCGGCAACAAGACGATCCGACAGACCCTGGTCCGATTGAAGACCGCTCGGGGAAACTTCCGGACCAGGGCTTTGCAAGCATCTCAGGCGCCAGCACCCGACCGTTTCACACCGCTGCCCCCGCCCAGCGAACCATCTCGGTCCCGATCAGGACAAGGCCGACGCCCACGGTCGCACAGGTGATCCAGATCCAGAGATCTTCCCAGCGAGTGACGAGGTAATACGCAGTGTAGAGAGGGATCGTGATGTAGAGGAGCCCGTAGAGGACATCCTCGCTGAACGCTCCGTAGGGTTCGTGTTGAGAGAGAGCTGATGAGCCCATTCCATAGGCTTCCCGATCACCTCCGTAAGGTCAATCAGTTTAACATCCCGAGTGGTCCAGTTTTAGGGGTCCACCTCATTCTCACCGCATGATGTCGCGGAAGGCGCGCAGGACGAACCGGTTTTCGGACCGGCAGCGCGAGGCGACGCGAATGAACTTGCCCGGCTCGAGCCCTTTCTTGTCGTCGCAAGTCCGGGTATAGATTCCCCGGCGGACGAGCAGACGACAGACCAAGTCCTCGGCCGTCATTTCGTTGCGCAGCTCGATCAGCACGAAGTTGGCGCAGGTTGGGTAGG
>JBAUOX010000018.1:0-1801 GCA_049579985.1 Isosphaeraceae bacterium
CAGGCGCAGGCGCTCATTCTCGCTGCCGACGGCGTGGCCAACTAGCGGCTAAGTGGAACGAGGACCCGCAGCCCCTCGTTTGGCACAAGACGGCAGAGGAAACCATCGGGAAGGTCCGAGGCGGACGTGCCGCCCTGGCACAAGCCAATTCCAGGACGCGTCACCAGCCTCATGCGCGAACCGGCGTCTGGGCTGGTTTTCCGAAAAGCATTACCGTGCTTGCGTAGCAGGTGCCGTTCCGACAAGTTGGCGGCGCCGGGCGAGCGAAGGGGTCAAGTTGAAATTCCAAGAGTTGCGGGCGCTACAGGAGTTGGGCAGGGCCGTTGTCGAGTCCGCTCGGGAGATGAAGCTCACCGGCCTCGTCGAGGGCACGGCGGGCAACGTCAGCTGCGTTGACAAGTCGCGCTCGTTCGCCCTCATCACGCCCACGGGAGTGCCCTTCTTGGAGCTCGTTGCGGCTCAGCTTGCCATCGTCGACCTCGACGGCAACCTCCTGCACGGCGAGTACCTTCCCTCGAGCGAGCTGCAGATGCACCTCGAGATCTACCGCGCGCGGCCGGACGTCCGCAGCGTCGTGCACACCCATTCGCGGTTCGCGACGACCTTCGCCGTCCTCAACCGACCCATCGAAGCCGTCCACTACGTGCTCGCCTTTGCTGGCCCGAGTGTCGAGGTGGCTCCGTACCGCACCTACGGCAGCAAGGAGCTCGGCGAGTCCTGCGTCGGCACCCTCGGCGACCGCAACGCCGTCCTGCTGCAGAACCACGGCGTGATCGCCGTCGGGTGCACAGCTGCGAAGGCGTTGAACGTCGCTCAGAGCGTCGAGTACACGGCAGAGCTCTTGTGGCGCGCCCTGTGCATCGGCACCCCGACCGTGCTCAGCGACGAGGAGATGGCCCGTGTCGCGAAGAAGTTCGTCAGCTACGGCCAGCCTCACAAGAGCACCGAGGCGGCCGGCGACGGGGCCTGAGGGCCGTCGTCTGCCCCTCGGCAGTGAGGGGATAGTTACCTCATCTTTCATTCGCCGGCTGTCAAACCCGCCGCGAGGTCTTCGATCGGCTCGTCAAGTGGGGCGATAGGTAGTCTCTCGGGCCAGAAGTCGGGCCTCCGCCTCGGCCCACCGCTGCGCCTCGGCCCCGGAGGGGCGGTAGCGGCGCACCTGCGTTCTGTCGGCGACGATCGCCCGCGTCTGCCACCGGCCCTTGCCGACGGCCCCGAGGCCCTGTGCTTGCACCAGGGCATTGCCGATTGCCGCGGCTTCGATGGGGCCCGCCACGACCGGCAGGCCACAGGCGTCGGAGGTGAGCTGGCACAGCAGGGAGTTGTTCACGCCCCCGCCCACGACATGGATGACCTCCGCACGTTTGCCCGAGAGGTCGCAAGCAGAACGCACGGTTCGCCGGTAGGCGAGGGCGAGGCTGTCGAGGATAGACCGGGTAACCCGGGCCGGGGTCTTCGGTACGAACTGGCCGAGATCGTGACAGACCTTCGCGATCCGGGTGGGGATGTCGCCGGGCGCGAAGAACACGGGATCGTTGGGGTCGAACACGCTGCGAAGGGCCGTCTCCGCGGTCGCCGAGGCGATCAGCCCCTCGAGGGAAAGGCTCTTGCCAGCCCGCTCCCAGGTTCTCATCGACTCCTGCAGCAACCAGAGCCCCATGACGTTGCGCAAGTACAGGATCGAGCTGTCGACGCCGCGTTCGTTCGTGAACCCTGCCGTCCGGCTCTCCTCGCTCAGTACGGGGCTGTCCAGCTCCACGCCGACGACCGACCATGTGCCTGAGGAGATATAGGCGAAATT
>JBAUOX010000019.1:0-2316 GCA_049579985.1 Isosphaeraceae bacterium
CTCCAACTCTGGCAGCAGGTCTCTCAAAATTCTTTCGTGTGTTTCGTGTATTTCGTGGTTCCATCTTCTTATCCTTCCGGATCGATTCCGTGGTGGCGCTTCCCTATCTCACGGTGAAACCGGTGTAGCGGGGGATGTCGCCGCGGATGTAGGCGGCCAGCATCCGGGCCTGGACCTCGAGCATCCGGCCGTAGGTCATGCGATAACCGAAGACCGGGTGGGTCACCTCGGTCGACTTGCGCTGCTCGTAGGCCTTGAAGAAGATCTCCCGGCCCTCGTCGTTGAGCTGGCAGGCGTCGCGCCAGGTCAGGAAGTCGGCCGGCGTCAGCATGCCGTTGTTGATCAGGTTCAGCACAACCGAGTCGGCGATGATCGCGCGGAACTCCTCCATCAGGTCAAGGGCCAGCGAGGGCCGGCCGTGGCGGCCGGCATGATAAAAACCCTGGTATGGATCAAACCCGACCGTGCACGCGGCCGCGAAGCAGTCCTTGCACAGGAGCGCATAAGCGAAGCTCAGGAGGGCGTTCACCGGGTCGCGGGGCGGACGGCGGTTTCGCTTGGTGAAATCGAACGACTCGCCCGGCGCTCGGGTCTTGAGCATCCGGCCGAACTCGCCGAAGTAAAGCGCCGCGGATTGCCCTTCCAGGCCCAGGAGAACACCCTGGTCGGGTGCCTGGTCGACCCGAGCCAGCATCTCGGCCATGTCTCGCGCGGCGGGCTCGCCGCTGCCCCGAGCGGGCGCCGGGCCCGGGATGTCCGCCTCTTCATCGGCGGTCTGATCCTTCGCCTGCGAGCGCAGAGAACGCATCAAGAGCGTCCTCTGGTTGGCGATCTTCGCGGCCACGATCGACCGCGACAGGCCGAGCGCGACCGCGGGGTCCGCGAATGCTCGGTATTGATGGGCGCGGAGGGCCACGTTCTTGGGCGGCGGCGGCATGACCGAGGCCACGAACTTCCCATAGCCGGTCAGGTACGAGACCGGGATCTCCTGCTCGGCCAGGATGTGCAGCACCTGGGTCGAGACCTGGACATTGCCGAAGATGACCACTTGCCGGATCGAGGCCATGGGGATCCGGTTGGTCTGCTTGCCGTCGATCGTGACGACCAGGTGCTCGGCGCGGCGGCCGACGTGGGCGCCTGGCTCTTGCAGGTAGAGCACGGCCTTCTCGTCGTTCAGGGGGATGACGCGGGTGAGCGCGACCCCGGCGGTGCTCTCGGACTCCGACTCCGAAGGCTGTGCCGGCGGCTCGGGCCCGGACCCGGACCCGGAGTGCCGGATCGAATAGAGCGTTTCCTCGGGAAGGCAGATGGTCGCCAGCGAGCAGCCGAAGCAGCGGTGGCGGAGCTCGGGGGGTAGCGGTTCCGGCGGTGTTTCCCGCGAGGAGAGGTCTCGAATCCGGTCGATCGCGGCCAGGGTTGCCTCGCGGAGGGCGGGGCCCAGGGGAACATCGACCCTGGTCTTGGATCCCACGTAGTAGAGGACTCCGCTGGGCACCGTGACCTCGAAAGCCTCCTCGACGAGGAGCCCTTGGGCACAAAGCTGGACGGCGTCGTTCTGCCAGAAGGTGAGCTCGCCGTTGTCGTCCTTGGGCGCCGCGGACCGCTTGGTCTCCACGGGCCGGATCATTCTGTCTTCTTCCTCGAGGACGTCGAGCTTGGCGGTGATCCCGAGCTTCTGAGAGCTGAGCGCGACGCTGCGGGTGCGGAGGGCGTCTCCCTCCTTCCTGGTCCGGCTGGCGAGCGCGGGGTCGTTGACACGCCGGTGCTGGAAGAGACCGTCCTCGACGTACTCGTTGGTCGGCATGACCGCCTCGACATATTCCAGGTAGTAGAGCCGCGGACAGTAGCTGACCTGGTTCAAGGCGCGGACAGGGATCAATTCCTCTGCGGATTCGCTCATCGATTCCTCCTTTGCCAACCGGGATCGGGGCGTGGTTAGAGCGCTTTTCAGATGCATTGCATGCGCCGCGGCTCTCACCCCCCCTACCCCCCCTTCGCAAGGGGGGGAAAGTCGGCGGCGTCTGGTCTTTTTCCCCCCTTGCGAAGGGGGGATACAAGGGGGTTCTTCGAGTGCCTCCGCGTTGCGCCAGGTTCGGCATCCAGGCGATTGAAAATCGCTCTAGTGGGGCGCCTGTGCGGTCCCACGTCCAGGGGTCGCGACGGCGGGGGCTGGTTAGCGGGTTCTTCCCCGGCGATAGATCCGGCCAACGGCTTTCAGGTCCGAAACGACCATCGCGATCAACTCGTCTGGTTCTAACACCTCGCACTCGGCCACCCAGTACATCACCCAGCGCTCGATCAAGCGCAGGTCGTTCA
>JBAUOX010000020.1:0-4767 GCA_049579985.1 Isosphaeraceae bacterium
CCGAATCGCACGGCACACAGCGAGGAGGCGCTCAAGACGGCTACCGGCAGCGCCGACAAGAAGCGCCCCGGTGCAATCGTTGGCAGCGGCTCGCCTCACCAGTTGACCAATTGCCCCTGGTGCGGATCGAAGATCGAGTTCAGCCCCCGCTGCTACCACATCGAGACACCGAGCAAAGGTCGAGGACGCACCTTCGTCTACTGCGGCGACAAGTTCGGTCAGTGTGCGTTCAGCAGGCGGCAATCCCCGGACGAGGGTATCCCGATCCTGGTCGTCGATGAGGAGATTTACCGCAAGCTCCCCGCCCTGTTGATCGCCACGGTGGACAAGTTCGCCCAGATGCCCTGGAAGGGTGAGGTCCAGATGCTCTTCGGGCAAGTCGATGGCGTCTGTGAGCGGCACGGGTTCCGGTCGCCCGAGATCGACGACGCCGGGAGCCATCCCAGGAGCAAGGACGGCAAGTTCGGAGCCGCCCGGACGGTTCCCGCCAATCCTCTCCGTCCCCCGGATTTGATCATCCAGGATGAGTTGCACCTCATCAGCGGACCCCTCGGGACGCTGGTGGGCTTGTATGAGACGGCGATCGACCGGCTCTGCTCGTGGAATTTCGGCGGCAAGACGGTCAGACCCAAGCTGATCGCCTCGACGGCGACGATCCGCCAGGCGAAGGATCAGGTCCACGCCCTGTTCATGAGGAGCACGAACGTTTTCCCGCCCAACGGGCTGGACGTGCGGGGCAACTTCTTCTCGTTGCAGCGCCCCTCCAACGAAGCCACGCCGGGGAGGAAGTACATCGGGATTTGTGCTCCGGGGCGTCGGCTGAAACTCGCCCTGATCCGTGTCTACGTTTCGCTGCACTCGTCGGCTCAGGTCTTATACGACCGCTTTGGGGAAACCGTTGATCCCTGGATGACCCTCGTAGGCTACTTCAACAGCCTGCGGGAACTCGGCGGCATGAGACGCTTGGTGGACGACGACGTGCGGACCCGCCTTGGCAAGATGGCTGAGCGTGGGCTTGCCAAGCGGATCATCTACTCCCCCGATTCGGTCAGGGAGTTGACCTCACGGCTGGGCTCGGCCGCAATCCCCGAGACCTTGGACCGGCTGGAGAATCCATTCGACCCGGTAATGGAGGAGAAGCGTAAGGAGGCGGGTCGGACCCACCAGCATCCGCCCGACCTGAAGCCACGACCTCTCGATGTTCTGCTCGCCACCAACATGATCTCGGTCGGCGTCGATGTCCCCAGGTTGGGGATGATGGTGTGCAGCGGGCAGCCCAAGACGACCTCCGAGTACATCCAGGCGACCAGCCGGGTCGGACGTAAGTTCCCCGGACTTGTCGTCACGGTCTACAACTGGGCTCGCCCGAGAGACCTCAGCCACTACGAGACTTTCGAGCATTATCACGCCACCTTCTACCAGCACGTCGAAGCCTTGTCGGTCACACCGTTTTCCGAAGGAGCGATCTACCGGGGGCTTGCCGCCCTCCTGGTCTCGCTCGTCCGCTTGCGGGGCATCGAGTTCAACAAGAACGAGACGGCGATGCGGATGGCGACCGACACGACCCATCCTTTCGTTAAAGAAGCCGTCGACTGGATCGTGTGGCGGGCGAAGCGAGTCGGCAACAATGAGATCGCCCAGAAGGTCGAGGCGGAACTCAAGCAGAAAGTGGATCACTGGCAGAGGCGTGTCTTACGCCTCTCAGGGGGCAGCCGGCTGGGTTACGAGGGCAAGAAGGACAGCGAGACCATCGGGCTGCTCCGCAAGCCGAGCATCGAGACCTGGGACGAATACACCTGCCTCAACTCACTTCGGGACGTTGAGCCAACCTCGCTCCTGATTCTCGACGATCACAACCTGGACGACGAGGCAGATTTTCAAGAGGGGACGCAGGACGATGTGGGAGGCGGGTCATGAGCACGGGACGGGAGAAACCCCGAGTCGGTGAGCTTCGCCCCAGCCAGATCCTCACCACGTTCGGCATCGGATCGATCGTCGATTTGCCCCACATTTCGGTGATGGTCATGGGGTTGGAGGACTGGCCAAACTCCGACTACCGGGAGATCACCGAAGAGCGGCTGCTGGCGTCCGTCCGCAGCACCCTCGGGGGACAGGTCAATGCCCTCCGATCGCCGCCGATCGTCCCCGACACGGATCGCTTGAACCCCTTCGAGGAGCAATCCTACATCGGCGTCCCTGTCGCCCCGTTTCCTCGGTGGATGCTCTGCCCCCGCTGTCGGCGACTGGCACCGCTGAGTAGCAACCAGTTCAAGCTGAAACCCGACCCTTACCGACCCGACCGTGTGCGGTACGTCCACGAGAACTGCCGGTATCCCGGCAAGCTCCCCACTGCTGTCCCCGCCCGCTTCGTTGTCGCTTGTAAAAACGGGCACCTCGACGACTTCCCGTGGGTCAACTTCGTCCACGGTGGACCACCTGACCACTCCTACAAGCTTCAACTTCTGGAGATGGGTGTGTCCGGGGAGGCTGCCGACATCTACGTTCGCTGCGAGACATGCGAGAAGTCCCGCCCGATGTCCGACGCCTTCAAGCTCCACAACAGCGACCTTCCGGCGTGTCGGGCACGGCGACCCCATTTGAGGGACTTCGAGGATGGCGGGTGCAAGGACGAGTTGAATCAGCCGATCCGGGTGAGGGCGCTCTTGCAGGGTGCGTCGAACGCCTGGTTCGCGGTCATGTTGTCCGCTCTGTCGGTTCCCCAAAGCTCGAACTTGCTCAAGCAACTCGTCACCGACCATTGGAGTGAACTCTACGACCTGGAGGGGGAAGCGGACATCGTCAAGATGCGTCGTCGGAACCTCCTGCGGGACTTCGCCGGGGTGTCCGACGCCGAACTCTGGGCGGCGATCCAGGAGAAGCAGGCTGAAGGCGGGACGGCAACCGGCGATGATGTGGACGACCTGAAGACCCCGGAATGGCTGGTCTTCATTGATCCGGCTCACGCCCAGAGGACCAGGGACTTTCGACTGCGTGAGGTGCGTTCTCCCCGCCGTTTCGCCAAGTACTTCGAGAAGGTCGTCCTGGCGGAACGGTTGCGTGAGGTCCGGGCACTCGTCGGCTTCACCCGGATCGAGTCCCCAGGTGACTACGAGAATCCCGCCGAGTTCCCCGAAGCCCAGCGAATGAAGATTGCACGTGGCAATCCGTCATGGGTTCCAGCGAACGAGATCAGGGGTGAGGGCATCTTCTTCCAGTTCTCCGAGACGGAGATCCAGAACTGGCTGGGTCGGGTTCAGCGGCTCCATTTTGAGTTCTTCAACGCTCACAAGCAGTGGCGGAAGGATCGAGGGTTGCAGCCGCCCGAGGACTTCTATCCGGGTCTGCGGTACGTCTTGCTGCACTCGTTCGCACACGCCCTGATCCGTCAGCTTTCGCTGGAGTGCGGCTACACGGCGGCATCGCTTCGGGAGCGGATCTATTCTCGCAATCCCGGCATGGATCGGCCCGAGATGGCGGGTGTTCTGATCTACACGGCGGCACCCGACAGCGAGGGCACGCTCGGCGGGCTGGTCTCGCTCGGAGAGCCCGGCTCCCTGGAGCGGCATCTGAATCAGGCGATGGATTGCATGCGGCTCTGTTCGAGCGATCCGCTCTGCGCCGAGCACCATCCGGGCAAGGAGGGCACATCGCTCCACGGGGCGTCGTGCCATGCTTGTCTCTTCGCCCCAGAGACATCCTGTGAGCGGGGCAACAAGTATCTGGATCGCACTGTCCTTGTCCCGACAGTGGACCGGGACGAGTTTGCCTTCTTCCTCGACCTGGAGTCGGATGCTGCCGGGGCTTCTGGGTGTTGATCGGACTCTGCCATGAACCCGTCCCTGATAATCATCGAATCCGCCTTAAAGCTTGCAGGGAAGCTTCCGGGGTATGTCATCGAGCAGGTGGCTCAGATCATCTCGTCACACGAGGCGACCGAAGCCCGATCCCGAATCGCTGATTCCATCCCCCATCCCCACCACCGGAGCCTTTGCCTCAAGTTTTTCAACGACTGGCGTACGAAAGCTCCCGGTGTCTCACCGGCCGAGGTCGCGATCGCACTGCGAACCGCAGCCTGTTCGCAAAAGTCACGAGAGGCGGACCAATCGGTCGAGATCGTCTGGACGGGACCACGCAGCGAAGAGGTCTCCTTCCGCCACACCGAGCAAGCCATCCTGCAAGTTCTGAACTCCGCTCAGAGCCGAATCTTGCTGGTGAGCTATGCCGTCTACTCGATCCCGAACATCCAGGAAGCCGTCGTCCGTGCTGCCAAACGGGGCGTGAAGATCACGGTTGTCGTCGAGACCCCGGATAAGCTGGACGTGCAGAACGAGTATTCGACCATTCAAGCTCTCGGCAACGATGTGGCGAGGTGCTCTCAGGTTTACTTCTGGCCGAAGGAGAATCGCAAAGCCGATGGCTCGGGCAAGCTCGGCAGCCTGCACGTCAAGTGTGTCGTTGGTGACGGGCGTTGGCTGTTTCTGTCGTCAGCGAACCTGACGAAGTATGCCTTCAGCCTGAACATGGAACTCGGGGTACTGATCACTGGGGGGAACGCCCCCGCTCAAGTCCAAGACCACTTCTGGAGGATGATCGAATCGAGTATTCTGACAAGCTACGAACAAGGGCATTTGACGAGGTCAACAGTCTAATCCTAAAACAAGCGTGATGCGAGGATTGAATAGGGTTGACAGTGGCCCGCACCCTGTGAAACAAGCCACGAAACGAGCCGACGGAATTCGGAGAGGCGCTCACTCGAAAACGACAAGC
>JBAUOX010000021.1:0-18617 GCA_049579985.1 Isosphaeraceae bacterium
GCCCGTCGCGGTCAGCCGCGATGATCGAGACCTCGGTGGAGGCGTCGAGCAGGGCATTGAGCCGGGCGTTGACCTGCATCAGCTCGGCCTGGGTCCGCCACCGCTCGGCGAACAGGCCGATCTGCCGCCCCAGCGTCGTCATGGCCTGCAATAGCGGCTCATCGCGCTCCAGCGGTTCACGGGAGAGGAAGGTCATCACCCCGAGGATCGGCCCAGCCTCGCTGGCGATGATCGGAAAGCTGAATGCGCTGCGCAGACCCGTGCGAACCGCGAGATCTCTCCGCACCAATCGACCGCCTGGTCCTTGCGTCAGGTCGGTAATCCAGGCCGAGCAGCCCGTGGACCAGACTCGCCCGGTCAGCCCGGCTCCCGGTGGAAACTCGCGTTTCTCAGCGGTGCTGACCCACGCCGGGCCGATGCGCTGCGAGGTCCAGGGTATCGCTGCCGACCGCAGCACGTCCGCCTGTCGATCCACCATCCAGCACTCGGCCACGTCGAAATCCAGGAGGGGTCCGATGGTGGAAAGCAGGTTGGGAATCGCCTCGTCCAGGCGGCTGCATCCCACGAGAATCTGCATGGTCGCGTGTTGAACTTCCATTCGCCGCTCGGCGCGTTTTCGCTCCGTGATGTCGCTCTCCACGGCGATGAAGTTGGTGAGCTGTCCCGAGTCGTCGCGAATGGGCTGGACCGCGATCGCCGCCCAGTATTTCCGCCCCCATTTGTCGTAGTTGAGGACTTCGCTCTGGAATCCCGCCCCCGCCTTGTTCCGTTCCCTCATCAGGGCGATTGTGGCCGGATCGCTCTCGGGTCCCTGGAGAAACGCGCCCGGCTTGCGGCCCAAGACTTCCTCGGAAGAATATCCGGTCATCCGCGTGAATCCTTCGTTGACCCACTCGATGCGGACTTCGGCGTCGGTGATGATCACGGCATTGTCAGTGCGGCTGGCCGCCAGTGCGAGCTTCCGGGCCGTCGATTCACTTTTCCTGAGCGCTTCCTCGGCGCGTTGCCGCTCGGCGATCTCCTTCTCGAATTCCCTTGGATGGCAAGGGGCTTTGGTCCCGCGGACCAGGCCAGCCAGCGTGAGGACGGCTGTCCAGGACGCCGCCGCCATGGCCACCAAGATTGCGCCGGTCAGGGGGTTGGCGGGGCTGTCTGCAATCGCTGCGAGAAAAAATGAGATCCCACAGAGCAAGACGAACCCCGCGATCATCCAGACGATCGACTGGTAGGGAACGTCCTGTCGCCTCCACGGACGCAAGTAATGGAGTACCAGAAACAGCGAGATGACCAGGCAGGCCAGGCTGATCGAGAGATCGGCGATGCGGTGGAGGCCGGAAAATTCCCAGTGCCGGATCGCCAACGGCCGCGCGGTCGCCCATTCCCGGGCGCGGTTCCAAGCGAGGAGAGTGCTCAAGAGGTTGACCTTCCTTGTTGTGCCCTCGAGATCCAGGCCGAATTCAAAGCGAGATCCTGATGACCAGGCGCCTGCGATGGGCTCGGCAGGCATCGTCGCTATGACTCCTATACAATTCGCGAGCGACGTTCACAAGCCGGGTTTCTTGACCTGACCGGGGAGACGTTCGGTCCATTCACATTGCCGGGCCCAAGACCGATCTTCCTTGTCTTACCCATGCACTCCAGCTCGGCTGCTCGGCTTGTCCAGGAAGATTTCCGATTGACGATTCACAGGAATCGACCTAGACTCTCACCTCCGATGTCTGATTAAGGCGGCCCGCCCGCAGGGGGTTGGGGCACACGGCAAGTGGTCCAACCTTCCGGGACCTGATGTCTCTCTTGCCCCTCCGTTGCGCAGATCCTTTCGAGACGACGCGGAAAGGATTCCGCCCCCATGAACTCTGAGAGCCGGCAGTGGGCGACGGTGGGCGTGTCGGCCCTTGCCCTGGTCGTGAGCGGAGGTTTGTCTGGACTTTCAGGCTGCGATCTCCACCGGGACCAACTGCGCCCGGAGAACCTGTTCGAGCAGATTGGCCGGCAGCGCGGCCAGCTCATCGAACCCCGCAAGTGCATGCTCCGCGTGGCCATCGTGGATCGTTCCTTCCGCGACCCATCAATCAACGAGATCGTCTGGAAGACGGCCGATGAACAGGCCATCACTCCCGAAGCGCGGCGGGCCCTCCAGGTCAACGGCCTTCGAATTGGCCGGATCACCGGCGAGTTCCCCCCCGAGCTCGAGGCGGTTCTCGCCGCGCCTCCACCACACAAGGTCGAGCCCGCCACCTTTTTCCGCGATGACGGCGATGAAATAGTCATCAGCACGAATGAGGCCGTCGATCAAGTCCCTCTGCTCCTGAACCGGGAGAACCGCCCCTACGGCAAGGACTACCAGGCCGCCAGCGGCTATTTCCGCGTGATCGCCGCCCACGACGGAGCGAACGCTGTCTCGCTTCGCTTCACGCCCGCGATCCGTCACGGGCCAGTGCAGCGCTCGTACCAGCCCATGGTGAACGCCACCCCCTACGCTTCTCAGCAGTTCAAGATCAACGACGGCCAGCAGGAGGAGTCACTTCCCGACCTCGCCGCCAACCTCGCCCTCGAAACCGGCCAGGTGGCCGTGGTCGGCTGCCGCCCGGAACTGGAACGCAGCTTGGGCGCGTTTCTGTTCACCCGGTCCGATGCCCACGGTGACCAGCGACGCCAGAAGTTGATCCTGGTCTGGGCCGACCGCAACCAGCTCGGCACGCTCGGCGAGCAGGCCGCCAAGACGGATCGTCCCGTCCCTGGTGACGCTTCGCGGATCAGGCTGGGAAACCAGGAAAAACCCAAGGTCGGCACGACAAGCAAGAACGATTCCCAGCCTGAGAAGCATGCAGAGCCGGCCGACGGACGTTGAGATCCGCCGGGGCCCGATCGAAGGAGCGACGGCCATGGAGGGGAGACTGCGCTGGAGTAACGGACGGGCATTGCCCGAAGCAACGCCCGAGGATCGCCGCGCCCGAAAACGGTGGGCGAGCCACGCACCGCATGACGCAATTCCCCCACCCGTTCGGGTATCATGGAACGCGCCCTGGAAGCACGGACAACCGGGAGACGTACCGCTGGTGCCGGCATCAACTTATCCCTCGGAAAGATTTGTCGATCTGGACGGCTCCCACGGCGAGGGGGGTGGTCAGATCCTCCGCACGGCGCTGTCGCTGTCGCTGCTGACCGGCCGACCGTTCAGAATGACCAGCATCCGGGCCAATCGCGACCAGCCTGGACTGAGGCCCCAGCACCTGAAGGCCGTCGAAGCCGCCGCAATCCTTGGGCAAGCGGAAGTGGCCGGCGCCGCGGCTGGATCGCGGGAGCTGGTTTTCCGACCGGGAGCGTACTCGCCGAGCGACCTGACGATCGATATCGGCACCGCGGGCTCGACCAGCCTGGTGCTTCAGACGCTCCACCTGCCCCTTGCCATGCGGGCCGAATCGGCTGTACGCGTCGTCCTCACGGGAGGCACCTTCAACCCCAAGGCGCCGGCTCATCCGTTCCTCGAGCACACCTGGCGAGCCTATCTCGCCGCCTTGGGGCTGCCGATCGCCCTGGCAATGCCGGCCGCGGGTTTCTACCCAAGAGGAGGCGGCCGGCTCGAGGCCTGGATCGAGCCGGCCATGCCCAAGGCCTGGGTCCAGACCGGTCGCGGGTCATTGCGGCGAATCCTCGGCATCGCCGGAGTCGCCAATCTTCGCAACGACATCGCCGGGCGCCTGCGCGACCGGGCCCTGCGGCGGCTGCGGGAACACGGGCTGACCGCTGATGTCGAAATCGAGACGGTTCGCTGGCCCAGCCCCGGGCAGGGGGCTGCCCTCAGCCTGATTGCCGAACACGAGGGCGCCATTCCCGCGACATTCGTCGGCCTGGGCCAGCGCGGCAAGTCCTCCGAGGATGTCGCGGACGAGGCGGTCGACCAGTTGCTCGCCTTCGAGGCTGTGGACCAAGGGGCCGTCGACCCCCACTCGGCCGATCAAATTCTTCTTCCCCTGGCGCTCGCCGAGGGCCGCTCCATATACACCGTCAGCCAGACCACAGACCACCTCCGCACCAACGCCGCCACCATCGGTGCCTTCCTCGACCGCCCAATCATGATCGAAGAGCCCAGTACCGAAGGCCAGCCCGGACGCGTGATGGTCGGTTGAACCGCAACCAGCGAGAGCCGGGGAAGCAAACCTCACGCCGGCTCTCCGAATTGCCGTCAATATTACCCTGGCAAGGAAGAAGGTCAGGCTTTCCAGCCTGACAAGGCTGGAAAGCCTGACCTCCATGCGTTTCTTTCGTGCCGGGTCAATAACAGAAGGCGTCCGGATTTGCCGCCAGACGGTAGACCAGCACCGGCGCACGCTTACGTGTGATGGCACCTGCCACCTCGCTGCGGAGGTGGCCGGACGCGCGCACCAAATGGTTATGGACGCTGCAGGGATCAAGCACCTCCTCCGGTGGCGCATCGACGGCCACCGTCACCAGCAGCCGCGAGGCGTCTGGCGCCGGCTCCACGTCCAGCACCCGCACGGCTTGCAGGACGACGTCGCCGCACTCGGCAAGCACTTCCTCGAGAGTCTCGGCCACCTGGTGACAGAGTTGCAAAGCCTTGCGATCCGGCCCCTCCTGAGATCGGCCGTGCAAGTGCCTGTCTCCCGGCATGATCCGCGATCTGGAATGCGGATCCAGCCCGTCGTCAGGGCTCGGTTCGGCGCATAGCCGCGCCATGGTCTTTTGAGAGATGATGTGATCTTTCATGATTTATCTCCCGCAAATTGATGTGAGCTTATGTTGCGCTATGAACGCGCAAATCCGCGCAGGTCACCGATATTCACTCCGGTGATCTCGATTCATCACACAAGCCGATCGGGGCAAGAGCCTGGTCCGATGCGGGCCAGCCCGGGGGGAAAGGACCGGAGGCGATCCTAGCCCCGTCGCGATCCGGAAACGGGGCTCAGACTCGATGACTCAATCAGGCGGGGGGTCATCGGCATAGTTGGCCTCCTTCCAGATGCATGAGAGCGTGAAGTAACCGGGAATCGTTGAGCTTCCACGAACGCGGAATCATGCTATTTGAATCATAGTCGCGCCCTGGCTTTTGATCAACCGAAGTCCGGCGTTGATTCAAAGATAGCCAAGATCTGCCAGCCGCTGCTGGATTGCGGCATCCTCCTCGTCGCTGTAAGCCGACGCGACCGGCACGCCGGATAGGCTGGAACCGCTGGCATCGTCATCGCCGCTTCCGCCCACGCTCGCCAGCGAGGACTGGTAGAGCAGCCCGGGCGTGGAGATGGGAATCGCACTTGCCGCGGGCGGGGCAGCCATGGGATCGAGCAGTTCGGTCAGAATGTGGCCGTCCATGTCGGCGGGAACTGGAACTCCGAGCAGGTGGAGAACGGTCGGGGCGATGTCGAGCAGGTCGGCCTGGCAGGGCGAAGACCCCTGGCGGAACGCAGCGCCCGCGGCAATCAAGATCCCTTCCATGCGGTGATCGCCGGTCGGGCCGAACGCAGGGGAAATGACCTTGTGCGTCGTGAAATCGTGCAGCCCGATCGTCCGGTAGCGCCAGTCGTTGAGAACCACCGTGAGGTCGGGGGCGAGGTGCGCATGGGGTCCGTGGTACAAGTCCTCCCCCTCGTAAACGTGCTCGACCAACGGCCCTCCGGTCTCGGGGTGAACGATCTCCAGCAAGCCGGCCTTGAGATCGCGTCGCAGTGCCCGGGCATCCGCGGGCTCCACGCATCCTTGGGCTTGCCGCCCCTTGAGGTTGATGAAGATCTGGCCGAAGTTACCCTGTGCATAGGCCCGTGTCCTCGTCCAGTCGATGTGTCGCCGGGACAGGAAAACTGACTCGCTCAGCCGCTCCACCAGGCTGGATTGCTTGCCGCGAAACCGACTCACCCGGTGACTGGCCAGACCAAGCCGGCTCATCACGTTGTAAACGCATTCGGGGGTCATCCCTCGGCGATGGAACCAGTGCTTCTGCCTGACATAGAAACTGTCTTGAAGCGCGATGAATCCCTGTTCGAGCAGCCACACGTTGAAATTGACGTACCATTCGATCGGACCGAAACCATGATCGCTCATGAGCAGGAGTGCGGCATCAGACGGTAGCATGGCATGAATGGCGCCCACACCCCGGTCGAGCGTCTTCCAGAAGTCGATCAGTTTGGGTCGCAGGGACGCAAGCTCCGCCTCCCTACCCTGGGCCGCCCGGTGTGTCAGGTCCCAGACGTGCCATAACTCATGACCCAAGCGGTCCGTGGCCATGAGGTCGAAAATCAGCAGGTCCCACTCGCACCGCTGCATGAGAAACTCGACGGTCTTCAGATGCTGGTCCAGGAACTCGGTCAGATCGTCGATCACGCCGGCCTCGTTGCCGCCGTCATGAATGGTCGTGGACCAGGGACGATAGGGGCCGACAACCCGCTCGAGCTCGGCGAAGAGCGCGGGGTCGGAGGTGAAATCAGCCGCCTTCTCGGGGCTAAGAAAGTCGCCGAGGTAGAAGCCGGGAAAATCGTGGGCGGGCCGGGGGGGATAGCTCATCGGCACGCCCCCTGCCACGGTCTTCTTGCCATGCCGGCCGGCGATCTCCCAGAGCAATTCGGCCTGAATCGACCGCGAGGAGTTGACACGCGCCTTGAGCGGGTCGTGTCCGTACTCGAGAAACTCGAAGATCCCATGCTTGCCCGAGTTCTTGCCCGTCATGACCCCGGTCCAGGCCACCGGGCTCAAAGGTGGGAAGATCGAATCGAGACTGCCGGAGGCTCCCGTTTCCCGCAACCGGGCCAGGTTGGGCAGGTGGCCTTCCGAGATCAAGGGATCCAGAATGTCCCACGTTGCTCCGTCCAAACCGAGCACGAGCACCTTCATTGGACCATGATCCTTTCCCCGCCTTCCTGAGGCGCTCATCGAGAAGCAATGCGATCGCCGGCCAGTCGGACGAACATTCTATGTATCTTAACCTATCAAAACGAATTCTGTGCGACCATCTAGATCGCGCAACTCATCCCAATCCGCCCCACCCCCAGAAGCCCTCAGGTGCCACTCAGCCTCAGCCGAAGAATCTTGGTATGCAGAGTCATTCCAAACGCCGTGCCAAGCCCAGAGCGTCCTGAAAGGCCGTGGTGAAGTGTAGCCTCACAGACGGTAAGACGCAGCGCGAGGTTCCACGTCATACCAGGCCCAGCACAAGCTCATTCGTGCGTGCGGCAACGCTATGATGGACCAGGATTATGAGACGTTGAGACCGCTTTTCCCGATCGCTCAAGAAAGTGGCATGCATGCCGAAGAATACGGCTGAAAAAAGCTGATACGGCAGATGCGCGTTTCCTCCAGCCCTCACACCGAGTGATGTAAACCATTTCTGAATAATGGTTTATCGTGCGTAACGAAGAATCTGTCGGGATCCGATTCTTACGGCACGCCCTATGCTTTTTCTCTTTCCGTCTAACCAAGGTTACCCGAAAGCCTTGGTTGAGAAGGCTGGGCTCTGACCGAATTCGGTCCCAGCCTTCTCATTGAAGTCACGAGCAAGCGTCGTTCTCCCTGGCTGTGCCCGGCCCTCTCGGTGGGGGCCGGGCTTTTTTATTAGCTTACAAATCAAAAACTTGCGTCGTTATCTCGGACACACGGTTGGAGCCGGGCGCTTTCTGGGTCCTCGGCTTTCAAGGCAGATCTTCGACTTGGCCGTCATTCGCCATCATTCCGTGCCCCTTCCGTGCACGGAGAGGGATACTCCGACTGGCGGATTTCCAGCCGCTGTCGGTGCACTGGATGGCCTCAAACATATCACCGGGCGGATCTTGAAAAATGCTCCGGAAAGTGGAATCGACGCAACGGCCGGCGCAAGGACGACAGTGGTCAGGAGACTCTGCCCGAACCAGCGAATAGTGGCCGGTGAAGCCGAGGTGGGAGGTAACGCTCCACGCCTCACGTTCCCCCCGACAGCTTTTCTCAGCCGAACCGTTTGAACCGGAGAGCAAGCGTGGTGAACTGAACGCGCGGATCCTCCGAGGGATCGGGCCAGACGGTGAGGAAGCTGCGGTAGCCGATCTCCTCGAGAGCGCCAAGGTATTCTTCCCAATCGAGTGCCCCGGCTGGAAAGCCAAGGCCGCGGGGATTCGGGGTCGCCCCGCCGGCCGATCCCGTCGCGTCGCCGGCGTAGGCATGGGCGACCCAGGTGCTCAGCTCGCGGGAGACCGCCACGGGGTCGATTCCCCCGCGGAGCAGGCTCGCGGGGTCGACGCTGGCGGCGAGACTGACCATGTCCAGTGAATCGAGGAATGTCTTGAGCCGCTGCCCCGGCTCCGAGCCGGTCTCGAGAGCCAGGCGAACGCCCCGATGATCGGCGCGCTGGCCTAGCGAGGAGATCGCGCCAGTGAAAGCCTCGCGCCGCTCTCGATCGTCCTCGGGTGGAACCTGCCCGACCCGGGCCAGCACCAGATTCGTCCCCAGCTCGTAGGCGAGGGCAAACGCCAGGTCGGCGCGGCGGATCCGATCATCGAGCTGGTCGGTCGTGTCAAAGCTCCTACGGGTGGGAAGACTGAGCGCCACCAGGGAAAGCTCCATCGTCCGAAGCAAGTGCCGGAGCTCGCGGCGCCCCGTCTCACTGAGGCGCGGCGGTGACAGGTCGCCGATGGCTTCGAGCACCACGCCGCGCGCTCCCATCCGCGCGGCCTCGTGAATCTGATCGCGAACGGGGCGACTCGAGTCGAGCCGCAGCCCCAGGGCATGGCGAATCATCGCAGGTCGGTCCTCGTTGGTGACTTGATACGCTCGTGGGCGATTATCAAGAGCGATTGTCTCGCGAGAGGCCGGGTTGAAGCAATCCGAGACATCGACGATGATCAGAAATTGGTGACTGCCAGGTTCCCTCCGCAAAGCTCGAGAGATTCGTGTGAACACCATGACGGCGCCGGTCTTGCCCTCGGTCGTTCACCAGGTATTGGACCTGCCGGCCGAGCGGCTGGCCGCGCTGATCGGAACCTTGCCCGAGCCGGCGATCCTGGCCGGCGGGCCAGGCTTTGGCGAGGCCGGCCGCTGGAGCATCTACGCCGCATACCCCCGCCTGGTCTTCGAGGCCGTGGATCGGCGATGGAGTATTGACGACCATTCTGGCACCCTGCAAACCGGGGATGGCGACCCGCTGATCGAGCTGGCGCGGCTCGCCCGGCGGTTCGAGCTGGCCGGCAGCGCCGATGCGGCCGATCCCGACGCTTGCCCCTTTCAAGGTGGCATGATCGGGTTTCTGGGATACGATCTGGCTCCGCTCCTGGAGCGATTGCCCCGGCGGATGCCGCGCGACTCACGGCTGCCCGATCTGCGGTTTGCCCTCTACGATACGGCGGTCACGGTGGACAATCGGACGGGCGAAGCGGTTCTTCACGCATGGGACCTGACCGGCGAGGGACGTGAGGCCGCAGAGCGCCGGGGCCGGTTCTGGCGGCGAGCGATCCGCACCTCGTTGCGATCTCCCCGGCCGATCCGGACCTCGGAGCTAGGGCCGTTGGCCGGCAATTTCGATCAGGCCGGCTACCTTGAGCGCGTGCGCCGGGCGCTCGAGTACATCGCGGCCGGAGACGCGTTCCAGATCAACCTCTCGCAACGGTTCACGGCCCACGGCACGATCGAGCCGCTCGACCTCTTCCTGAGGCTGGCCGCGGCCAGTCCCGCGCCGTTCTCGGCTTTCATGAGCTGGCGCGACCTGGCCGTCGTCTCGGCAAGTCCGGAGTTATTCTACCAGACCAAGGGACGCTCGGTGGTGACCCGGCCGATCAAGGGCACACGGCCGAGAAGCGCTGACGCCGCGGTAGACCAGCGTCTGGCCGCGGAACTCACGCGCTCAGCCAAGGACCGCGCCGAGCTGACCATGATCGTGGACCTCGAACGCAACGACCTGGGCCGGGTCTGTCGTTACGGCACTGTCCGGGTCATCGATCCGCTGGCCGTCGAATCCTTCGCGCAAGTCCACCACCTCGTCGCCACCGTCGAGGGGCGGCTGCGCGGCGAGATTGGCCCGGTCGATGTGATTCGAGCCGTCTTCCCGGGTGGCTCGGTCACGGGGGCTCCCAAAATCCGCGCGATGGAGATCATCGACGAGCTGGAACCGACTCGTCGAAGCCTCTACACTGGCGCGATCGGCTACCTTGGCCGGGGAGGCGCCAGCGGCTTCAACATCGCCATCCGGACGATGACCGTCGAGGGGAACCGGGTCAGCTACCAGGTCGGGGGCGGTATCGTGGCCGATTCACATCCCCAAGGCGAATACGAGGAGACCCTGCACAAAGGTCGGGGGCTGCGCGCCGTGATCGAGCGAAAGGACGTTTCCCCATGATCTGGGTCCGTGGCCGGATCGTGCCCGACGATGCCCTGGCGATCAGCGTGCTCGACCGCACGTTCGAGCATGGTCTGGGTCTCTTCGAAACCCTGCGCACCTGGAGCGGCCAGCCCACGCTCCTGCCTCGCCACCTCGATCGGCTGACCCGCTCGGCCGCCGAGCTCGGTCTGCCGCATGATCGGGAAGCACTGCCAGATCGAGAAGCCGTGCGGGCCTTGCTCGCGGCGGACGGGCGTGAAGCCGACGCGATGCTCCGGATCACGCTCAGCGGCGGGATCTCGGAGCCCTCCGGCTCGACGCTCTGGATGCGCTCGTTCGCGCTGCCGCCCGCGGCTCCCGCCGGGGTAATTCTGGGCCCGGCCGGCCCGGCGCGGGTGGACGTGCTCGCCAGCCACAAGACGCTCAACTACTGGCCCAACCGGATCATGTACGAGAACGCGCGGGGCGGCGGGTTCGATGAGTGCGTGACAATCTCGCCCGACGGCAATCTCTGGGAAGGGAGCCGCTCCAACCTGTTCGTGGTGATGGAGGAGCAGATCCTGACTCCTCCCAGTGCCGGCAAGGTCTTGCCCGGAATCATGCGGGGCTTGATCCTGGAGCGGGGGGCCAGGCTCGGCCTGGACATCCGCGAAGCGCCGCTGAGCTTGCTTGACCGGCTGCTGCGGCCGGAGGAAGTCTTTCTGAGCAACTCGGTGCGAGGAATCATGCCCGTGCGACAGTGGGGCGAGGCGCGCTACCCGGCGCCCGGGCCGGTCACCCGGCGGCTCTGGGATGACATTCTGCCCTGGCTCGAGTCGGGAGGGACGATCACGTGACGACCGTGGCCGAGCTGGTCCAGTGGCTGGAGGATTTCGCGCCCTCGCGACTGGCCGAACCATGGGACAACGTCGGCTTGCTCTGGGGTGATCCCGCCGCCAGCGTGGGACGATTGATGACCTGCCTGACCGTCACCGGGATCACGGCCGCGGAGGCGGTCGCCGAGCAGGCCGGCCTGATCGTCAGCCACCATCCTGTCCTCTTCCGCGAGGTCAAGCGAATCCGTGCCGATCTACTGCTCACCGCTCCACTCTGGATTCTGGCTCGCGCCGGGATCGCAGTGGCCAGCCCGCACACGGCGTTCGACAGCACCGCCGGAGGAATCAACGATGGTCTCTGCCGCCGGCTGGGTCTGGTGGATGTGGCTCCGCTACGGCCGCTCGCTGCGCCTGCCTCGTACAAGATCGTCGTCTTCACACCCGAGCCCGATCGCCAGGCCGTGCTCGCCGGGGCCTTCGAAGCCGGCGCCGGGCGGATCGGCGCCTATACGGAATGCTCGTTCGCCATCCCCGGGCAGGGGACCTTCTTTGGCACCGAGGCGACCAATCCCACGGTCGGCCGGAAAGGTCGACGCGAAACCGCCGAAGAGCTCCGGCTGGAGATCATCTGCCCGGGAGCCCGGCTGGCTGCCGTGCTCGAGGCGATCCGGGCGCAACACTCCTACGAAGAACCGGCCATCGATGTCTATCCACTCCACAATCCCGTCTCGAGCTCCGGTTCCGGCCGCATCGGTCATTACGGGGAGACCCGCAGCTTCCAGGAGTTCGCCCTCTTCGTCTCGCGGGCTCTTGGCCACATCCCCGTGCAGATGGTCGGAGATCCCAGGAAGCCGATCCGGCGCGTGGCCGTCGCGTGTGGAGCGGGTGACGACTTTCTGGGCGATGCCATGCAGGCCGGGGCCGATGTCTTGCTGACCGGCGAGGCACGATTCCACCGCGCCCTCGAGGCAGAGTCCCTTGACATCGGTTTAGTCCTTGCCGGCCACCACGCCACCGAGCGCCCGGGCGTCGAGGAGCTGGCCGAACGCATCGCCCGGGCCTTTCCTGATCTGACGGTCTGGCCCAGCCTGCAAGAGCGCGATCCCTTGCAGTTCATCCACGGCGGAGAACAGCCGCACGCGAATGCGGCCGGGATAGGTCCGGATTCGTAGGGGCTCATCTCCAGGTCCCAGCCCACAATTCGAGATTCCAGATCAAGAACTCCGAGCTTCGGGTTCCGATCTCTGGGGCGCAGCAAAAACCCCCGGGACACCCCGGGGGAAAGAGATCGCAAGTCACGAAAGTCGAGAGTTTACGTCACGAGCGATCCCGCCGTGCGGGATTCGAGCAAGCAGCGAGTCATTTCTTCTTGGCCTTCGACCCGTTTGTGGTCTCGGCGGTCTCCTTATCGGCCTCGGCATCGGCATCTACCGCCTCGCTCGAGGTCGACTTGCCGCTGCGCGTGGTCGGGACGGTCAAATACATCTGGTGCTCCCACTGGCCGGACCAGAACTGGCCCGCCCACCGTTGCAACGAAATCGCGCGGACGGTCGGGCGATCCTCGTCACGGATCACTTCACCCCACGCTCCCGCGTAGGCGGCCCGAACCTGAGACGAGCTTTCACCGACACATAACAAACGCTCGCCGTTGGGAGCCAAGCAGGCCACGGCTCGCCAATCTTGAGCACCACTCGTTCCACTGCTCATAGTTGTTCATCCCCGCCCGGCGCTTGCGTGCTCAGACCACGATGTCCTGAGTTTCCTGGCCAACGCGGCACCGGGTCTTGGTCATACGAAAGACTCTCCAAAACTCAACTCGATTGCGTCATGCCTTCATCTCATAACGAACTTAGCTGCCTTGCAAGTGCATGTCCTCTTCCCGAAAGCAAATACGCAACATGACCCAGCCTGGTGGCCGGGCGTTCACAACTGCCCGAGCAACACGGTCAATCGAGAGAAAAGCACGGAAGACGGGCGTTTTCGGGATGCAGGGAACAGGGCAAGGCAACGGCGGCTCGTCCTGTGCGGCGAGCGGCGAATTTCCCGCCAAGACCGCTCCCTCATCATCAACTATAGAATTGTAGCGTTTTCGAGAAGCCACGGCGAAGAAAATCAGGAAAATTTTACCAAAGATTCTATGTTGTCCATGGTTCCGATTGCCAGGCATCGCGCATCCGATCAAGCCTGATCTGCCTGCAAGAGCACTGATGGATACCTGCAAGAGCGGTGGCAATGACAGGCACTTGCAAGAGCGGTGGCTTCGCCCTAAGCTCCCTTACTCGCAGTGTTTGCGTCTCCAGGAAGAAGTCTGAGCAGCACTTTGCCGCCCCGCGCGATGGTGTCTGCCTGGCGGGCCGCCTCACGGATCTTGTCGAGATCAAAGGATTGACCGATGTGGGAGCTGAGGACGCCTTGGCGGATGAGCGAGGCGATTTCGCGAAACAGAAGCAAAGCCGAGGGGATGGAGCGGTCCCGCATCCAGTGGCCAAGCCAGAAACCCTCGACGACCTTGCGGCCTGAGATCAAGTGCCGGGGATCGATCTGGATGGGTTCTCCCGAGAGGGTTCCGTAGATCACAAGCCGCCCTCCGGGAGCCAGCGATCGAAAGACGCCGGTGCCGGCCTCTCCACCGATCGGGTCGAGTGCATAACGCACTCCATCACCCCCGGTGATGCGCTTGACCTGCTCGTCGATCGGTCCCTCCGACGAGTTGATCACGGCATCGCCGCCCAGGCGGGTCAGTTCCTCCTTGGCCTCGGAACGGCGGACAACGTTCACGGTCTTGAACCCGTCGTGCCGGCCCAGTTTGATGATCATCTTCCCCAGGGTTGAACCCGCCGCTGATTGGAGCAGCCATTCTCCCTTGGGAACCTTCAGAACATGCCGCACCATGGCCAGCACGGTTGCAGGGTTCACGAAAAACGTCGCAGCCTGCTCATCGGCAATGTCGGCGGGCATGGGGCAAGCCTGACGGGCCGGGATCACGGCATATTCGGCCCAGTTGCCCCCGACCGAATTGATCGCCGCCACACGCTTGCCCTCCACCCAGCGGCCGAGCAAGCCCGGCCCGGCCTTATCGACGATGCCCACGCCCTCGAACCCCGGCGTGGCGGGCAGCCGGGGAAGGACTCCGTAAAGCCCGCGGACCACCAGCAGGTCGGACGGATTGATCGGGCTGGCGATCATCCGGACCCGGACCTGGCCAGGCCCCGGCTCAGGAAGGGGAACGTCGCGAACGCGCAAAACCTCGACCGGATCACCAAACCTCTCGAAAACGGCGGCTTTCATTCCCTGTCTCTCGCTCGGGCTGGAGAATAGCCCAGGCATCGACAGGAGATTCCGTCGCTCTTGGGCAAGATCTCGACGTCGGTTATCTTAATGAGAACGCACCGCGAAACCTACCGGGAACACGACGATGGCACCTCCGATCGATCTCCTGGTCTCGACCGAATGGCTTGGCACCCGCCTCGATGACCCCGAAGTCCGGGTTGTCGACATGCGTGGCTACGTGATCACTCGCCCACTGGAGCCGGGCGTCGAGCACGCCGACTACCGGGGCGCGCTGGGGGAATACCTGGCTGCGCACATCCCGGGTGCGGTCTATATCGACTGGACCCGCGACATTGTCGATCCCGACGACCCGGTACCGGCGCAGGTCGCGCCCCCGGAGCGATTCGCCGCGGCCATGGCGGAGCGCGGGATCGGCGACCAGACCCATGTGGTCGCGGTGGACCACGCGGGCGGTCAATTTGCGACCCGGCTCTGGTGGGCGCTCAATTATTATGGTCACGACGCGGTCAGCGTGCTTCAGGGCGGCTGGAACCGCTGGGTCGAGGAGGGAAATCCCGTCGAGTCCGGTCCTGTCACTCCTCCGCGCGCCGTCTTCACGCCGCGGATGCGCCCGGAGCTCCGGCTGACCGCTGATCAGCTCGCCTTTCGGCTGGGCCAGCCCGACCTGCAACTGATCGACGCCCGCGACGCCGGCCAGTACACAGGCGCCCGGCGCCGAGGTCCACGCGGCGGCCACATTCCCGGCGCTATCAACCTGTCGCGCGAGTTATTCTTCGCCCCCGAGGGCGGCTTTCTCCCCCGCGACGAGCTCCGCCGCCGCATCGAGCAAGCCCGGATCACGGCCGACCGCTCCACCGTAGCCTACTGCAACGGCGGTGTCGCCGCCACCGTCGTCCTCTTCAACCTGGCCCGCCTTGGCTACTCCAACCTTGCCAACTACGATGGCTCCTGGAACGAGTGGGGGGCAAGGCTCGACCTGCCGGCGGTGGATCGCGAACATCCGGGAATCGAGCCCCCGCCTACTCATCGGTAGGAGCCACGTCCGTTCGGCGCGCTCCCGATCCAACGAAATGGGTTCGTTTTGTTGGCATGGCCGTGGCGATGACCCGGAAGCCTGGGAGGTCGGTCCATGTCCATCTACGTCGATGCGGACGCTTGCCCCGTCAAGGAGGAGATCTACCGGGTTGCCCGCCGCTACAGTTCCAAGGTCTTCGTGGTCTCGAACTCACCGCTGCGGGTGCCGCAGGAGGAAACCTTCGAGTTCGTGGGTGTGAGCGGCGGATTCGATGTCGCGGACGACTGGATCGCCGAGCGCGCCCGGACGGGGGACATCGTGATCACCGCCGACATACCGCTCGCGGGTCGCTGCCTTCAGCAAGGGGCGCGGGTCCTGGGTCCGACCGGGTTGGAGTTCACGGAGGACGCCATCGGTGATGCGCTGGCGACCCGCGCCTTGCTCGACATGCTCCGTCAGTCCGGAGGCTTCCGCGGGGGACCCTCCCCTTTCGCCAGGTCCGATCGCTCGCGATTCTTGTCGAAGCTCGATGAGCTGGTTCACGCGGCCCGGCGTGACGCGCGGAAGTGAGAAGAGCAGGGTGGCCGAACTCCCCGACGACCTGGTGGCCTGTCAATCTTTGATTGGCGGGTTGACAAGCGGCTCGCACATAAGAAAAAGATAAAGATGAAGAGTAAGATCAGGAAGAGGACTAAGAGCAAGAGCAGGAGCACGAGGTAGAGCAGGCATTAATTCGCCGCGTCGCCCTTGTGATATTCGCATGTCGAGTTCCTTTTGATCAACCCCATGAGCATCCGGACGATTCTTTGAAGACTTTCTTTTCCGGGGTGAATCTGCTCCGGCGTTAGCTTCGCCTTGGCGACCAGAATGTCCAGACCAGCGGCGCATTCGAGCGCCGAGCCATGGGCGATATCAAAAAACCGGCAGCGATCCTTCATCGTGTATTTGCCGTTGCCCTCGGCGATATTGAGCGGGATCGAAGTGGATGCCCGGTCCAACTGATCTTTGACGTCACCGATTCGCACCGTTCCGTCCAGGAGCGCCGAGAGCCATGCAATGAAGGCGATCGATTCTTGATAGACTTCCAGTCGTTCATGATCGAACCAGCATTCTTTGGGCGAGTGCATGAGATCCGACTCTTAATCTTGATCGTGCTCTTAATCTTCTTCCTGGTCGTAATCTTCCTCCTAATCTTGACGTTTCCGACAAAATTGAACGCCCGTTCATAATGATCGGGCGAAGTTGATGGGTAATTCGGTGGCCACAGCTACCTAAAGCCATTGGAAACAGGGACTTGTCGCTGCTTCTTTTCAAGCTCCCTATCCGTCCCAGACTATCACTCAGGACTTTTGTCGGAAACGTCAATCTTACTCTTGTTTGGAGACTTGTCGTGGCCATTCTGCCGTCGGTCCCCTGTTTACCGTTCAATCGAAGGTTGACGGGATACGAGCGCGATGGACGCGCTGACCCGGGAATCGTTCCAGGTCTCTGCGACGGTTCAGCTCGCTGTCTGGAGGCTGACGCCCAGGAGGATTTCTTGGAGGGTTTCTCCCTGAGCGGAGCTGATCACTCCTGAGCTCGTCAGATCCTCAACTTCCTCTCGACATCGCTCGACGGCCTGCCGCTTGCCTGGGAAATCGGCGTGCCGGGCGATCATTCCCGCCGACTTCAGAAGCCGCTCGAAGTAGTGGGAGTTACTCATGGAAAGTCACCCTTCGCGCCTTGAAAAATGGATGCAGTGAAGCACTCCTGCACTTTCTATGCTCGAAATGGCGATTTGTGACAGGGAATTTCGTCGCCTACGGACAGCCAACATCGCTCTCGCCGCGATCCGCTGAAGTTACTATACACACGATCACTATCCGGTTCAATGCGTTGCAAATAGACAAGGCTTTTCGTATCGCGAAGCCGATGCGAAAAGCCTTGTCTATTTTCATGTTACTGTCTACGAAAAGGGATAATACCGTCCAACAGGCCGACGATGGCAAGAAGGAAGCCGGCCGACGCGACGCAGGCTTCCCGGAGGAGAACTTCCTGGAAATCGTTCTTGCCGACGTCCACGGGGGCCTGACCACGACCCGGGGCCGGTGAGCCAGGACGACCCGGCTCTGACCCTCCTCACACTCCTCACATTGGATACGAAGACCATACCGCCGCCCCGTGGCAGCCCGCATCGTCCCAACCCCGACGCCTCTCATGCCGTCACCCGTGCCATAGGTGGCTAATCGCAGGTCGTCGCTATCTGTCACCTCGCCGGAGGCCAGGTCGATCGTAGTGGCCTTCCAGGCGATACCCGTGAGATCGCGACAGTGTCCGGTGAACTCGATCCATACCTCATACTTGCCGGCCTCCATCTGTGGGAGCGGTGTGACCTCGGACTCGGCCGGGAGCGAGTATCGAATGTCCGGATAGCGAAATGAACCAAACAAGATTTCGTTGATGCATCGACTAAAAAGAAATACGATCGATCCGACCATGATGAACGCCGTAGCCACGGCCGAACGGAGGGGGGGTTGCTACGGGACCACACCCGCACGATGACCACGATACCTCCGACGAACCCGACAAGGTAACTCGCCAAGTGGGCCCACAGGTCGGCCTGGAACGGCGCGTGCCTGTCCCTCGGGACGAGCGAGGCCATCGGTTCTGAGAGATACACCGCCCCGCTACGCCCCAGGGCATAACCCACGAGACCTGCCAAGAGGGCACAGGCGGCCATGACGAGCAGGAGGGAGACGACGGGCCGCGTCAGAGACCACGCGCTCCGCTTCGTGCAGCGGCCGGCACGTGCGGCGACGGCCAGCGGGATGCCCAGCAGCAGACCGACCCACCAAGTGGCGATGATGCCCCACCCGATCCCGAGCATTGTGGGCGACACGGCGGAGAATACCGGGGTTGGCCGATGGTGAAGTACTCGACGCAGACGCGGGCCGTGACTTGGTCGTGCAGGATGCCGTAGGCGACCGCCGATCCGATACACAGGGCGACTATCGCGATAGCCTGCATAGTGTCAACCCTCGCCTCTATTTCACCCGTTCCAGGGGTAGACCCACCAGTGTCATTATTACATTGAGACCAACCAGTTCTCGATCCCCAACTACGGGGACCGGTCTCATAACGGCGAGGCGATCACGACATCGTTCGCGGAATCGACCGTGAACCAGGTGATCAGCCGGCGGATGGTCAAGGAGCAGCAGGTGCGCTGGAC
>JBAUOX010000022.1:0-3573 GCA_049579985.1 Isosphaeraceae bacterium
GGGACGGACCAGGATGCCCTCGTCAGTCTTGACCAAAACGACCTGGTCTTGCAGCCCGAGGGCCTCGGCCCACTCCGCCGGAAGGCGAATCCGATTCCCAGGTTCGATCACGGTGGTCTGGGTCGTATTCATCGTTGCCTCATTGGGGCCACGACCATGTCGTCGTGGGGATGGTTACCGTGTCAACCCCGTTGCTTTTCTCCCCAGGTCCGTGCATCTTGCTCATTGGGAGGCCATCCATGAGCGATGCAAAGCCTCCATCGATGACCTGCAATTGTCTGAAGGACATTGTATTCGGTCCGGCATCGACGATCGAGGCCCTGGGCCGCCAGAGGGCCGGTTGAGCCCGCCGGCGCAAACGATGTTGCGATTGTGAGCTGAACGCCCATGAACGAAACTAACTTCCCCGCTGCTTTCGAGGCGCTGACCGGCAACGCCCCCTTTCCTTGGCAGGAGGCGCTCTACGCGCGGTTCGCGGCCGGTGATCCCCCGCCGGCGTGCAACCTGCCCACGGGGTTGGGGAAGACTTCGGTCATTCCCATCTGGTTGATCGCCCTGGCGGCGAATCCCGCGAACGTCCCCCGCCGCCTGGTTTATGTCGTCAACCGTCGCACGGTCGTCGATCAGGCGACGGACGAGGCAGTGAAGATCCGGCAGCGGCTGGCAGACGAGCCAGTGCTTAGGGATCGCCTCCAGACCCTGTGCGCCGACCCGGATGGAGTCCCGCTGGCGATCAGCACGCTCCGGGGGCAGTTCGCAGACAACCGCGAGTGGTCCGCCGACCCGTCACGTCCGGCCGTCATCCTCGGGACGGTGGACATGATCGGCAGCCGTCTCCTGTTCAGCGGCTACGGTCTCGGATTCAAGACCAAGCCGCTCCACGCGGGGTTCCTGGGGCAGGATGCGTTACTTGTGCACGACGAGGCGCAGTTGGAGCCCGCGTTCCAGGAGCTTGTCGTCGCAATCAAGCAGGAGCAGGATCGCTGCAAGGAGTTCCGTCGCTTCCGTGTCATGGAGCTCTCGGCCACATCGCGAGGAAGCGACGTCTTCGGACTGAGCGAGCAGGATCGCGCCGTCCCTGAGGTCCAGAAGCGGATCCATGCGACGAAGATCCTTCACCTCCATGTGAACGACGACGAGAAGAAGCTGGCCGACCGTCTCGCGGAGTTGGCACTTCAGCACAAGGACGCCAACCGTGCCGTGCTCGTGTTCGCGAGGACCGTGGAAGCGGTCGAGAAGATCGCAGAGAAACTTCGCAAGGGAACGCGGGAGGGGAAGGTCGACACGCTTACCGGCACGCTTCGCGGCAAGGAACGGGATGAGCTTGTGAAGAAGACCGTCTTCCGTCGCTTCTTGCCGGGGGCCGAAGCCGGCGGGGAGACCGTTTACCTCGTCTGCACCAGCGCGGGCGAGGTCGGGGTGAACATCTCGGCGGATGACCTGGTCTGCGACCTTTCCACGTTTGAAAGCATGGCCCAGCGGTTCGGACGCGTCAACCGGTTCGGCACCCGGGACGACACACGCGTCGATGTCGTACATCCGAAGGAGTTCGACGAGAACGACGAGTACCAGTCGCGTTTGAAAAGGACGCTGGTCTTGCTCCGCGAGTTAAACGGCGACGGCAATCCGGACGCCCTTGCCAACCTGGACCAGACCGAGCGGCTGGCCGCTTTCTCCCCCCCGCCAACCATCCTGCCCTCTTCCGACATCCTCTTCGACGCCTGGGCGCTAACGACGATCCGAGACACCCTACCGGGCCGTCCGCCCGTCGAGCCATACCTTCACGGCCTCTCGGAACAAGACCCCCCGCAGACCCAGGTCGCGTGGCGCGAGGAGGTGGGGCTCATCACCGGCGCGCTCCGGAAACAATATAAACCGGAGGACCTGCTCGAGGACTATCCGCTCAAGCCCCATGAGATACTTCGCGACCGGAGCGACCGCGTCTTCAAGCACCTCGTCTCGTTGGCGGCAGAGTACCCGGGCGAGCCTGTCTGGTTGCTCCAGCAGGATGGGACCGTCAAGCCGCCTCTCACGCTCGGAGAGCTGGCCAGCAAGGAGAAGAAGGACCAGATCAACTCCCAGACCGTGCTCCTTCCTCCCAGGGTCAACGGGTTGAAGGCCGGTCTCATGACCGGCGACCCGAAAGACGTAGCCGATGACGTCGCAGACGAATGGCTCGATGAAAAGGGCCGACAGCGCCGTGCCCGCCTGTGGGACCAAGACGAGGTTCCGGACGGTATGCGCTTGATCCGCACCATCGACACGAGGCCCGACGCCGAGGAGGAAGAGGAAAAGGACAGCGATGAGAGCGGCGGCCGGAAGCGATTCTGGTACTGGTACGTCCGGCCCGGTTCCGCAGACGACGAAGGCTCGCGGACAAGCCGAAAGGCTGTGACCTGGGAGGTGCATACCGTCGACGTAGAGCGAAACGCGGAGTCGATCGTGGATAAATTGCCACTGCCGACAGGCGAAAGAGAGGCGATTGTCGTTGCCGCCGGGCACCACGACCAGGGCAAGAAGCGAGTCGTCTGGCAACGCGGAATCGGCAACCCAAACCCAAGGAAATGGCTCGCCAAGTCCGGCGTGGGGATGAAGCCCATCGAGTTGACCGAGTACCGCCATGAGTTCGGCTCGCTCCTCGACGCGATGGACCAGCCTGATTTCCAGGAACTCGACGAACATGAGCGGGATCTCGTCTTGCACCTCATTGCAGTGCACCACGGATTCGGGCGTCCCCACTTCCCGTCAGCTTTGGCGTTCGACCCCGAGCCCAAAGGCAAGGACGTCGAGGCGATCGCCGCCGAAATGCCGCAACGCTTCGCCCGACTTCAGAGGAAATATGGACGCTGGGGACTGGCCTATCTCGAATCGCTCCTTCGCGCTGCGGACTACGCCGCCAGCGCCAATCCATCGGCCACCGTGGAGGACGCAAGGTGATCAAACCCAAGGCTAGCATGAGCGTCAAGGTCGACGTGACCAACCCCGGCCAGTTCTTTGCTTGCTGCGGTCTGCTCGAGCTTGCCGACCGGATGTGGATTGGGGCGGAGGGCTGGTTTGAATCGGCATGGTTCCACATCTCCGCTGGCGGTGAGCTGTCGGAGCTTATCAGTAACCTGTCTCAGGCCGAGTTGCTGCAACTCGACCCGGACGACAACACGGCGTCCCCGATCTCGATCGGCCGGCCGGTCCGAAGCCTTCGTCTGGACTGGTGGCATGACGAGCGTGCCGGCGGAAAGGACCTGAAGGTCTGGGCTGGGACGATGGAAAGCGTTCGAATCGCCAAGGCGATGCAGAACGCCATGCGAGATGCGCGATTCCATGCCGCGAATCTCTTTGACATTGGCGTGATCGCTTATGACCCTGACAACGCGGATAAGAAGGTCGAGCCATTCTACTTTGATGCGAGGCGGGGACCCAACGCCCATTCCCGAGACGTCGGCTTCTCCCCGAATGACCTCCACATGACGACCACCGCGTTTCCGCCTGTCGAGCTTCTTTGCCTCATCGGTTTGCAACGTTGCTTGCCCCGGAGGACCGATCAGCCTCGCGTCTACGACTATTACACCTGGGCCG
>JBAUOX010000023.1:0-1955 GCA_049579985.1 Isosphaeraceae bacterium
CAGACCTCGAACAGTCGGCGGTGCCTCAAGTCCACGTGCCGCTTCCCGACCTGAGCCGCTTCAACCTCCTGATGGACGACTCCCCAGGTCGGGATGATTCCCGCGCCGAAGCGTTCACCAGCCGTGGTGACGACGCATCCCCCGAGTGCCCGGTCACCGTGTTCTTCGCCTGACCGGATGCGGCGTGGTTTCGTACCGGGCTCGACCGGCGAGTTCGGACTGCCCTTGCTCTTTTGTTGGGAGAAACATATCAATGGCAGATCCTACGATCGACGTGCTGAAGGACCACTTCCGGCAGTTGCGTCTGCCCTCGATGGGCCAGGAGTTCGAGACGCTGGCGCGGGACGCTGCCGCGACCAATCAGAACTTCTTCCAGTTCCTGCTCCGCCTGACCGAGACCGAGCTGGCGACCCGTGCCGCCAACGCGATCGCGACGCGGATCAAGAACGCGGAGTTCCCGGTCCTGAAGGATTTCGACACCTACGACTTCACGGCCCTGCCACACCTTTCCAAGCCCAAGATCATGGAGTTAGCACGATGCGAATGGATTGAGCACAAGTACAATTGTTGTCTTGTTGGGAGCCACGGAACTGGGAAAACACACGTGGCTGTGGGATTGGGCTTGGCGGCGTGCCGCGCCGGCCTGCGGGTGCGTTTCTTCACGGCCGCGGAACTGGTGAGCCAACTGGAGAGGGAACAGAAGCAGTACACCCTCGAGCGATTCCTCGGCCAGCTCGAGCGGGCAGACCTCTTGATCTGCGACGAACTCGGCTACGTCAGCTTGAGTCGAGGCGGCGTGGAGCTCTTGTTTCGGGTGTTCGGCGACCGGTATGAGCGTGCCAGCATGTTGGTCACGAGTAACCTTCCGTTCAGCAAGTGGAACCAGATCTTCCAGGGCGAGCGGATGACTGCCGCACTGTTGGACCGGCTGACCCACCACTGCCACATTTTCGAGATGAATGGCGAGAGCTACCGCTTTCGCGAGTCGATGAAATCCAAGAAGGGTCGGAAATCGGAGTGAAGAGCAAAACTACCGCTCTTGCCCAGAGTGGCCATCCTCAGGACCAAGGGGGGTCAAAATTAGGCGCTCAGGAGGGGTCAAAACTTCGCGCTCAGTACCACACTTGGAAAAGGGGATGCACTGCGTGGACTGTCACTTCATTCAAGATGTCCATGGGAACACCAAACTGTACGGCGAAGTCCGCGCGGCCATTGAGATCCAGTGTATCGACTGCCACGGAACAATCACCGAGCGCGCATCGCTGAGTAGTTCCGGACCCGCCTCGGACACATCCGCGGCCGAGTCGGGTAAGCTGGGCAGGAACCTGGCTGCGCTCAGAACGCCTTTCAAGCAGCGCCGGTTCGAGCGTCAGGGTGAGAAGATCATCCAGCGCTCGATGGTCGAGCCCGACCTGGCCTGGGAGATCACTCAGGTCACCGACACAATCGATCCCGGCTCGCTCCACTACAACGAGCGGGCCCGTCTGGCCAAGACGGTGCGGTTCGAGAGCGACAAGATCGTCTGGGGCGATGTGCCTGCCTCCAGCCGGACGCCTTGCGCACATGCTAATGAGAAGATGAACTGTATCGCATGCCATTCATCATGGAATCCCAGTTGTTTTGGCTGTCATCTCCCTCAGCGCGCCAACGCGAGGATGCCCCAGCTCCACAACGAGGGAGATATCACACGGAACTACGTTTCGTACAACTTCCAGACCCTGCGCGACGACGTGTTCATGCTGGCGCACGACGGCGACGTGACCGGCCGGCGGATTGGCCCTGCACGGTCGAGCTGTGCCATCCACGTGGGCTCGTACAACGCCAACCGAGAGTCGATCTACGTCCAGCAGCAAACGATCTCGGCCGAGGGGCTCTCGGGCATCGCCTTCAGCACCAACGTCCCGCACACGGTCCGGGGAGGGCCGCCTGTCCATGCCGATGGACCGGAGAAGGGC
>JBAUOX010000024.1:0-5965 GCA_049579985.1 Isosphaeraceae bacterium
CAGACCTCGAACAGTCGGCGGTGCCTCAAGTCCACGTGCCGCTTCCCGACCTGAGCCGCTTCAACCTCCTGATGGACGACTCCCCAGGTCGGGATGATTCCCGCGCCGAAGCGTTCACCAGCCGTGGGGCAGGCGACAGGTGTCAGTTCTGTTTTCGTTGAAAACAGAACTGACACCAATTATCCGCAGACACCAATTATCCGCATGCCGCTTGACCCGGAGCGCGTGCAGGCCGTTTTCCTGGAGGCTGCCAACTACTATGACCCCGTGGAACGCGCCGCAATCCTGGATCGCGAAGAATGCATGGGCGATCCCGAGTTGCGGAAGCGGATCGAGGCACTCCTGAAGGCCCACGACCGATCCGATGAAGATCGAAGTTTTTTTCTCCGTTGCTATTGAAACCCCTGAGCCGGTCCGGGGGATTCCGGCTCTGACCTGCCCGGGCATCACCAGTCTGTGACGATCGAAAGCCAGGCCCGGATTCATCCGATCGGTGGAATTCGAAACAGGATTCGAGAATTTCCCGAAAGCAAAGATGCGCAATCTGGGATACATTTTTCCTCACAGCTTCTTGGTGGGGAACTCGCAGGAGCGGAATTCATGTCGAACGAGGCGGTGATTACGGTGAGTAACGACCCTTTGAGGTCGGTCGCTGACGCCTTGGACGCCGCGGTCCAGGGGGCAAAGGGGGGAGTGGAGGACCTGAGGGTGACCGCGTCCGGCGCTTTACCGGCGCTTAAAAGTTTCTTCACAGGGGTCACTTACAAGACCTGCTACGCTGTCTCCTACGGAATTGTCTTTCCCACAGCCCTGGTCGCCCGAGCGATCCCGAAAGAGAATGCCGCCGCCTACGGGCTCATCGACGGGGCGCGTGCCGCGATCGACATGGTCAAGGAAATGAAGGCCAAGTCTCTGTCCGCGGAACACTCAGACACCTCCTTGCCGGACCACGAAACCGACGCGACACCTTGACCAGGTCTTACCAAGACTTCACTGAGGCCGACACCAATGAGCTGCACCGATCTCGCCGTCTCATTCCCTGCCAGGGGGGGCATTCGACTCTCCAGCCATACCCTCTTCGGCGATACCGATAGCCCGACCTGCCGGCGCCTCATCGAGCAAGTCTTCCAGGCCGAGGAGGTTTCCGACGTCACGATCACGGCAGGCGACCGCCCCCATGCCGAACTCCGCTACTGCCCGAAAACCTGGACTCTTCAGAGCGTCGTCAACCGAGTCGCCTCGTTCCTGAGACAGGACCCTGAAGCCAACGGACATGCCGCGGCTAACGGACATGCCACGACCAACGGACATGCCGCGGCTAACGGACATGCCTCGTCCTATGGCCGGATCGTCCCGCACACAGCGGAGGGCGGGCCGAGTGGACCTTCGGTGGCCGTCCTGTCGGTGGCGCGGAACCGCAAGGGGGTCGTGCGTTCCTCGCGCCCCGTGGTGGCCCCGTCGGGCTGGCAGGTCAAGCTCGACCGGCCTGGCCGGCTCCGCCTGAAGAACCCGGTGATCTACCGCAAGAGCGATCTCTGCCAGGCGATCGAGCGGGAGTTGATGACCGTCCTTGGGGTCGAGAAGTACAAGACCGGTTCGATCACGTGCAGCGTCCAGGTGGACAACGACCCCCGGGAGCTGACCCGTGACCAGATGGTCGAGATCCTCGACTCCGCGCTGGACAATGCCGAGCACCCGACGAAGCTCGACAAGCTCGACCATTACACTCGACGGCTGCGTCGGCCGATCGACGGGCCGACGCGGGCGGCGATCGCCAACGAGTACTCGCGGCGTCGGCATGAGATCCCCGTGCCGACCGAGCTGCAATGGCACCCCGATAAACCCCAGTTCACCATCCCGGCGCAGTGGCTTTCCTTTGTCGTCCGGTTCACCCACGATGTGCTCGAGGTGGACGCGGAACTCTCGCTGGCCGCCAAGGCGTTCGCAACCCAGAAGCACCGTCAGAACGCCGTCCGCTTCATCGACTCGATCGCGAACGACCTCGGGCTCGGAAATCGTTCGATCTCTTGAAACGGATCCAGCACCCATGCCAGACAAAAAAACGAAGGATTCCGGTTCCGCCCCGCCGATCGATCTGGACCTGAAGGCCCGCCCCACGGCCGGGCCTGCGAACCATGATATGAATCGGTTCCACATCTTCCTGATCGACACGGGCTGGAGTACGGCCGTCTCGAAGCTGGTGCGCTCGCACTTGCCGTTGTTATACGAATATCAGAGCCAGGACAGTCTCTACCTGCTCACGCCCGAGCAGTCGGTTGAGATCCTCAAGCGCTCGCCCGAGTTCATCGGTCACGATCCGACCATCCTCGTGTACGATCTCTACGCGCCCGCTGGCCGCGAGCATCGCAACTATCACGGATTTCACCTGAGTCTCGGCCGATTCAAGAAGCCGGAACAGGCGTTGTCCCGGCTCCAGGAGTTCGTCCGTTTTCTCATCTCGCACCGGTCCGCCGTTGCTCTGGATACCGAGGTCCGGCGAGAACTGAATCGCGAGGGGGCCAGAGGCATGATCAAGATCCTCCGCGAGGCATCCACCGAATTACTCTGACGACCAAACTCACGAGTCTTTCTTGAGGAGAAGCCCATGAACGAAGAAATCTCCATCATGCCGATCGTGGTCGGCGCCTTGGCTGTGCTCTATGTCGGTTACGAGATCGAGAGACGCCGCCACCAATTGCGCCAGACCTTCAACGTCTTCGACAAGCAGGAAAGCACGATCGCTCAGGCCCTGGAGCTCATGGTGGAGAGCGGCCAGCTCAGGCCGTACGTGCCAGAGTGAAGCCTCGGCGCGGTCGCCCCGCGGATCGAGCCCATCCCACGACCCGAGATTGGACCAACCCCGTGAACGCCTCGGCCACGAACCGACAGCCCGAACCGGCGACGGACCAAGACCAGTCCCGTCCTCCGCCCATCGAGGGTCGGGCTCGCAAGATCGAAGACTTGCCCAAAGAAGTCGGCGTGATGCTCGTGTCCGTCGGTGTGCTGGGATTCGTCTTGCCGGCCGTGGCCGGAACACCGGCGATCGTCGCCGGGGGCCTGGTTCTCTGGCCGCGCACCTTCGGGAAACTCGAGCGGTGGGTCCAACGCCGCTACCCGAGGGTGTATCATGAGGGGATGCGGCAGATCGGCCTCTACCTCGACGACCTCGAGATGCGCTTCCCCGACTCATCCCGACGTTAAGCCTCTTCGAAGATCAGTGGGACGACGAGTATCGGAGACAAGACACGATGGGCGATGGGCGATTGGGACTGCAGGCGGCCGGCGGCGACCCCGCGGCCTGGCCGACCAGCGACGTCGAGCAGGTCCGGCGGATCGAGAAGATGCCGAAGGAAGTCGGCCTCCTCCTGATCGTCGCGGGGATCGGCGGAATCCTGCTGCCGGGCCCCGTCGGGACGCTGTTCCTGGTCCTGGGGGGGGTGGTCCTCTGGCCAAGGGCGTTCGGGCGCCTCGAAGGGTTCCTCGAACGGCGGTTCCCCCGGCTCCACCACCAAAGTATGCTACAGATCACAAGATTCCTCGACGACCTGGAGCGTCGTTACCCGCTCGAGAAGTGATGCCCCGCCGCGGGGCAGCCGCTCCCGTCGACACCCGACCCCTTCGCCGATCACGACCTTTCCCGGAGGAATACCCTTGGACCTTCTTCTCACGACCCTCCTGACCTCCCCGATGCTCGGCGGCGTCGTCGGGATCGTCTTCGCCCTGACGCTCCTGGGGCTGTTAATAGCGCTGTCGGTCTACGCGGGGCTGTACTACACCGTCCCGCGGATATTGCTGAAATGGTTGTGTCGGCGGGCGATCCGGGTCCTATGACGGCCACCGAGGCCCCCGCTCGAGGAGATCGCTCGTGCCCTCTCGGGTTACGAACGACAGCAGATCGAAAGGATCGCCTCCTGGAAGAGCGAAGCTCCGGGTTGGTCCTCGCGGACCCTAGCACTGGACCGCTGGGCGGTCGGGCGGGTCGGGGCGGGCATCATCCCAGACACCGCCCTGAGCAAGTCCCACGCCGCCTACGCCGTCGCCTTCCGCGCCGCCGGACTGGACCTCCTCACGTCTTTCCGGGCCAACCCGTTCGCTCCTTGAGGGCGAGGTGGTTGGCACCCCTTCATCCTCCTTCCTCGGGGTTCTCGCCGGTCCTTCCGCTCCTGCACGACCGCATAGTTGTCCCTTTTTTCGAGTTTTTCGACAGCCCCGGCCGCAAATGGCGCATGGTAGAGAGGAACCGACTGGTTTTACTCGGCAGGAGCAACATTCCATGCCGCTTAACCCGAAATGGGTCTGACAACCATGTCTGACCCCAACCGAGTGACCGTTACGACCGAAGGCCCCACTCCACTGGGCTGGCCTGAGAGCATGAAGGTCGTGGCCTCAACCACGACGGCATTCGGGGCCATCGGCCATGGCGTGATCCTCGAGGGGCGGCTGCCCGACTTCTACCGGCATCACTGGCCCGACGCTGCCCTCGCATTTGGTTTGAGGGGGAGCGCCAGGATCGAGTGGAAGCGAGGCGGGCGCTTGTCGCGGTTCGTCGGGGCCCCAGGGGGCTTCACGATCGTACCGGCGGGGGAGGAGAACTCCTTCTGCATGGATCGCTCTTTGCAGACGTTGAACCTGGTCTTTGGCTCGGATCAACTTCGTGCCCTCGCCGACCGGGAGTGGAAGCCTTACGGCCCGACCATCGAGATCGCCCCGGTCCACCACCAGAGCGCGCCGGAGATCGTCGCGCTGGGGCAGGCGTTCGCGGGCCTGCTTCTTGCGCCCCGCAAAGGTAGCGGCCTGTACGCCGAAACTCTCTGGACCCAGATTGCGATCCACGTCCTCTGGAACTACTCGTCGCTGCCCCGCCAGGGTGAGGCCTGGGTGGAACGAATGTCCGACGCTCGCCTCCGGGGGGTGATCGACTACCTCGACGCGTCGCTCGCCTCCGAGGTCTCATTGGGCGATCTCGCCGACGTGGCCGGCCTCAGCCCCAACTACTTCCTCAGCGCTTTCAAGAAAGCGACCGGGAAGACGCCCCACCGCTTCCTGACCGAGAAGCGCGTGGCCAAGGCTTGCGAGCTGTTGCGCAACCCCCAACTCTCCATCGTCAACGTGGCCCTCGCAGTCGGTTTCTCGTCGCAGAGCCACTTCACGACCGTGTTCCGCCGCTTCATGAAAACCACCCCCGCCTCCTACCGTGCGCACATTCTTGGTCTGGAGCCGGAACCGGTTGATCGGGCTTGATGCCACACCGAGGCGGGCCGCCTGGCCGGGAATCCGGGCCCTGCGACACGCCTTGGATCGTAATAATCAGGAAGAAGTCACGGTCATTTCCTGGAAGATAAAACGCCCCGTCCAGGTAAGTTAGATAGAGTCTCCGCCCGTGTCGCCGTATCTATGACCTTCTTAATACAGGGGCCAACCCGCATGTCCGACCCTCAAGCGATCTCGAGCCACGACCCGATCGAGTCGACGGCCGGGAATTTGGAACTCGTCGCGCAAGCCACCCAGCGTGGGGCGGAGGACGCGCGCGTGGCGGCGGCCCGAACGTGGACGGCCACCGGGCTCTTCGTCAGTCGGTTCGTCTATAAGACCTGTTACACCATCTCTTACGGGGTCATCTTCCCCTCGGTTCTGCTGGCCCGGGCAGTCCCGGTGAACAACGCGGCGGTCCGCGGTCTCATCGAAGGCGCCCAGGCCGCGGGGCACAAGGTCGATGAGTTGTACCACCCGGCCCTCGCGCCGCCGACGGACTCCCCTTCGGCGGCCCTCGCGCCGACCTGAGACCTCGCCGGACGTCTCGACCGCACTTCTTCCCGCTAAGACCAATATTGTTGAATTAACGGGTGCTGTCGCGCCAGTGCCAAGGATTTCCACGAAATCCGGGCCGTTTTCACGCGGGGAGTGGCTTGAGTCCCCCCCTGGATCAGCTCGGGGCTATTGAAATAGAGGCGTCTTTCTTGGTGAA